>NZ_JXIS01000124.1:0-24404 GCF_000836715.1 Bacillus sp. L_1B0_5
GTGTCCCGTTTTCAGGGTTCACTTCAAGGCACCGAGGTTTTTTATAATCCGATATAAGGAGATGGATCAACTGCGTTTGTCTTGCCGACATTCCATTCTCCAAGATGAAGTTCGAAGTGTAAATGTTGTCCGTATGATTGGCCCGTGTTCCCCATAAATCCAAGCTGATCGCCTTGTTTTACAGTTTGTCCATTCGATACAGAACGGCTATTCATATGAGCATATACTGTCGTATATGTTTTTCCGTTTATACGGTGAGATAAATACACTACGTTTCCGTAACTAGATGATAATTCTGAACGGATAACAACGCCATCTGCAGCGGCGATAATTGGAACCGTTCCCGAAGCAGCGATGTCAATTCCTTTATGGTTATCTAAAGAACGTACACCAAATCCGGAAGTTTTTGATCCAGCTGCTGGTTTGATAAAGCCACCGATATTTGTATCATGTGGTGTTGGGGCTGCTTGAGTTGCTTGAGCAGATTTAGTAGCTTGTTGTTTGCGAGCCTCCTCTGCCTGGCGAGCTTCTTCCGCTTTACGAGCTTCTTCGGCCCGTTTTTCTTCTTCAATTGCTTTTTGAACAGCTTGACGCTGATTTTCTAAAATGCCTTTGGATTCTTCTAATCCTTCAATCTCTGAATCTACTTTTGCTACTTTCGTATGTAGATCGTTAATAAGAGTTTGTTGCTGTTGTTGGTTATTTTGTAATTCTTGCTGTTTTTGTTCTAGTTTTTGCTCAGATTCTTTCAGTTGTTGTTCTTTTTTCTCAACAGCCTCTTTTTCTGTAGTTACAGCATTTTGATCAGATGTTTGTTTTTTTACAATATCTGTATCATTGTTTAATATTAAACTTACGGAGTACATATTATCAACAAGATCGGCAATATTTGAAGAATTTGTTAGTACCTCTGTAATGATATTTGTACGAGGTTTTTCTTGCATAGATTGTAATCGTTGTTTAATAACTTCCTGACGTGTATCTATGTTTGTTTGTAATTGTTCAATATGTTTCTTTTTGTCAGTAATTACTTGTTGAGTTTTGCTAATTTCTTTTTTTGTATCGTTTAATTCAGCCTCGTTTTTATTAATAGAAGTAGTTAATTCATCGATTTTCTTCTGTAATTCTTGAATTTCTTTTTCTATTTGTTCTTTCTCGACTGATTTATTTTGTAAGTCACTTTGTTTGCCTTCTAATTCAGATTGAATGTTAGATAATTTATCTTGATTTGTTTCAGCGTATACGGGTGAAAGTAACGGGGAAGCAAAAATCGTTCCTGCTGCTAAAACACTAAACGCTGCAAATTTCTTTTTCATAGTTGTCTGACTCCTTTCCCTATGAATGTTATATATCATAAGAAGAAGAGTGTCTATCGTTGTAATCATAATGTAAAGAAAACTTTATAAAATTGCTAAGTTTTGTCGGAATTTATCATTTTTCAACTTTAATTGTCATAGTACTTACATGTTATTTACTTGTGTAACAAAGGTATATTTTGGGATTTATCTGTGAAATTAAGGAGAAAACTAAGAGTTTTTATGAGGTGAAATATTACTTGAAAAGCTAATAAAACACTAGCGAGGAATCGTTCTCATGTGAGGTTTTCTGACATGAGTCTACTTTTTGTCAAGAAAATTATTTGCGTTCGGGCAAACTTATTTTGTTGTCAGATTTTAATTTTTGATTTATGATTTTTAACAGGGACAAAATGTAGTGAATTGTCGAATAATATGTAATACTCTTAATTTCAAGTTTTATAGAGATAGAATGAGAGATAGAGTGAAACATCGAAGAGGGGGTTACAACAAATATGAAAAGAATAGGACTTGCATGGCAAATATTAATAGGACTTGCGCTTGGTATTGCAGTTGGGGCGATTTTCTTTGGCAATCCGGCGGTAGTGAGTTATTTACAACCAATTGGTGATATTTTCATCCGATTAATTAAAATGATCGTTGTACCGATTGTTGTAGCAAGTATTGTTGTTGGGGTTGCTGGTGTTGGCGATGTAAAAAAATTGGGCCGACTAGGCGGAAAAACAATTATTTACTTTGAAATTATTACAACAATTGCAATTATTGTCGGTCTATTAATTGCGAATATTTTCCAACCAGGAAAAGGCGTAAATATGGAGCAGTTAACAAAGACAGATATTTCGAAATATACACATACGACAGAGCAAGTACAAAGTCATTCATTTGCAGATACATTTGTAAATATTGTTCCAACGAACATTATGAAGTCATTAGCTGACGGAGATATGCTTGCTATTATCTTCTTCTCTGTATTATTTGGTTTAGGTGTAGCAGCAATTGGTGAAAGAGGAAGACCGGTTCTTCAATTTTTCCAAGGTGTAGCTGATGCGATGTTTTACGTAACAAACCAAGTTATGAAATTTGCACCATTTGGTGTGTTTGCGCTAATTGGAGTTACAGTTTCTACATTTGGTCTTGCTTCATTAATTCCATTAGGAAAATTACTAATTGTTGTATATGGAGCAATGATCTTCTTCGTTGTAGTTGTCTTAGGACTTACAGCGAAAATATTTGGAATTAACATTTTCCAATTCTTTAAGATTTTAAAAGACGAGCTGATTTTAGCATATTCTACAGCAAGTTCAGAA
The DNA here is from genome assembly GCF_000836715.1 of Bacillus sp. L_1B0_5. NCBI lineage: Bacteria > Bacillati > Bacillota > Bacilli > Caryophanales > Bacillaceae > Bacillus > Bacillus sp. L_1B0_5. The sequence continues at coordinate 2,624 of NZ_JXIS01000124.1, forward strand.
ACAGTTTTACCAAAAATCATGGAGAAAATGGAGAAATTCGGTTGCCCGAAAGCAATTACATCTTTCGTTATTCCGACAGGTTATTCATTTAACTTAGATGGATCAACTTTATATCAAGCAATTGCGGCTATTTTCTTGGCGCAAATGTACGGTATTGAGTTATCTATTACGCAACAAATTACATTATTACTTGTATTAATGGTTACATCAAAAGGTATTGCAGGTGTACCGGGCGTATCATTCGTTGTATTATTAGCGACACTTGGTACAGTAGGTATTCCACCTGAAGGTTTAGCGTTCATTGCTGGTATTGACCGTATTTTAGATATGGCTCGTACAGCAGTTAACGTTGTAGGAAACTCTTTAGCAGCTGTAGTTATGTCTAAGTGGGAAGGTCAATATGACGCTGAAAAAGGACAAGCTTATTTGAAAGAGATTTCTGAAAAAGGTCAAGCAGCTTAATTATAATATGAACAAGCTCTCACATAATATGTGGGAGCTTTTCTGTATATAGAAGAGGAGCAGACATAATGAAACGTAAATATGGTGATGGTTCTTCGTGGAAGAGACTAATAGAAAAGGGTTATACGGTTAAGCAAGTAGAAGAGGGAATGCTCGGAATACTGGATATAAAAAAGGTGAGAGAGCCTAGTTGTAAAGAATATGATGGTAAAGAAATTTGTATTGCAGGTAATGGGTATACATGGGTTCAATATTTTATTAATGGAAAGAACTTTACGATTACAGCTATGTTAGATGATAGGCACAATTTAGTGCAATATTATATTGATGTGACGAAAGAATATGAAATAGATGACCGTGGTTTACCGTATTTTGATGATTTATATTTAGATGTAGTATTATTACCTAGCGGTAAGGTGTATGTATTAGATGAAGAGGAGCTAGAGGACGCTTATAAAAGTGGCGATGTCACGAAGGAAGATTATGAGCTAGCTTGGTACACGACGAAATGGATATTAGCAACAATAAAAAATAGTGAATTTTATTGGATTTCAATATTGGAAGAAGAAATCGAAAAGTTAAAATGATTATTGTATTCAAATTTTTGTATAATTACCAAAAAAATCTATACAAAAAATAATTGACTTTTGTTTTGTAAGCGAGTAAAGTTAGGGAAGAAATTATTATTAAAAAATAAATATGAAACCTTCTTATAAAGAGAGGCGGAGGGACTGGCCCTACGATGCCTCGGCAGCGGACTCGATTTCAGAGTGCTGTGCCAAATCCAGCAAGCGTGTGCTTGAAAGATGAGAAGAGTGTTTCTTATAGATGTATAAGACCTCTTCTCGTCGGAAGAGGTCTTTTGTTATTCATTAGAAAAAAGGTTGAAACTAGGGAGAGATGGTACTTTGAAAGAAACGAGAGGAAATGGTTTAGCTTTATTACCACTTGGGATATTTTTGGCGCTATTTATTGGTTCTGGAATTATTACAGGTGATTTCTATAAATTGCCGATACTTGTAGCGATTTCAATTGCTGTAGGAGTCGCTTTAGTGATGAATCGTAAAGAAAGTTTTAATGTGAAAGTCGAGCGGTTCGCTAAAGGTGCAGGAAATCCGGATATTATGATTATGGTATTAATTTTTGTGCTTGCAGGTGCATTTTCTGAAACTGCTAAAGGAATGGGTGGAGTAGACTCAACTGTTAATTTAGCGTTAACTATTTTGCCACCAGGATTTATCGTAGCTGGAATCTTTGTTATTGGTGCATTTATTTCATTAGCGATGGGAACATCAATGGGAACAATTGCAGCATTAGCACCGATTGCTGTAGGTATTAGTGGTCAAACTGATATCTCAATTGCACTTGCGATGGCTACTGTTGTTGGCGGAGCGATGTTTGGTGATAATTTATCATTTATTTCAGATACAACAATCGCAGCTGTTCGTTCACAAGGAACAGAAATGAAAGATAAGTTTAAAACGAACTTTTTAATTGTATTACCAGCGGCTATTATTACAATTGTACTATTAGTAATAGTTACTTCAGGAAGTGATACGCAGATTAAAGCGCATAGCTTTGAGTGGATAAAGATTTTACCGTACGCAGGAGTACTTATTACAGCGCTACTTGGCTGGAATGTACTTATTGTATTAACTGGTGGAACTGTACTATCTGGTGTTATCGGTCTTATAGATGGAAGTTACACGTTAGAAAGTTTCTTTAAAAGTGTAACGACTGGAATGGGCGGTATGATGGAGTTAGTGTTACTTGCTATATTAATTGGCGGTATGGTTGAATTAATCCAATATAATGGTGGTATTCAATATTTAATGAATGTATTAACTCGTAATATTCGTTCGAAAAAAGGAGCAGAATTTGGTATTGCTGGTTTAGTGAGTATGACGAATATGTGTACAGCGAATAATACAATTTCAATTATCTTTACAGGCCCGCTTGCAAAAAATATTGCAGATCAATATGAAATAGACCCTCGTAAATCAGCGAGTGTATTAGATCTTTTCTCATGTTGTGTGCAAGGGTTAATTCCATACGGTGCCCAAATGTTAACGGCAGCAGGATTTGCAGCGTTATCTCCGGTTGAATTGTTACCATATGCATTTTATCCAATTTTAGTTGGAGTATGTGGGATTGTTTCTATTTTAATTGGGTTTCCAAGGTTTTCGAAAGTAGCTGAGAAAAAAGAGTATCATAAAACAGCTTAATTTAATATGAACGTTAGTAATTAAAAAACGTGCAGAGAATAGACTCTGCACGTTTTTTTTTGCGTAAAGGGCTGAATATGACTCGGTCTTAAGTCTGAGTTAAAAACGGTTCTTAAGCTCGTTATGGAAAGATGAAAAAATAGTTAAGATAAGAGTATCAAATCGAAGGGAGGCAAGCACAAGATGAAACAATTTCTAGCGTTTATCGCAGCCGGTATTTTGGCTTTAATTGCTCTTGGTAGTCTTGCTGGTATTGTAGGATTCGCAATCGGAGCAGGAGTTGTATATTGGAGCTATAAATCATTTGTGCGAGCTAAGTCATTTTTTGGAAAGTTAGCTTGGGGTATTGTTGGTTTAATCGGTTTATCCATTGCACTTTCTCATTCACCAGCATTAATCGGTATCGCTGCTTTAGTGGTTTTATACTACGGATACCGTGAGTGGAAAAAAGAAAAAGATGTAGTTGTTGAGTCTGCTCCAGAAAGTTCTAAACCATATAGCAACTTTGAAGATGAGTGGAACAAATTAATGAAAAACTAAAACAATAAATCAAATTATAAATAAAGTAGAAGAGAGGAAGATTTATAATGAAACAATCTTTATTCGGACGTGTACGCGATGCAATTTTAGCTGATTTTCATAATGTGTTAGATGAGAAGGAAAGAAAAAATCCAATTGCGATGTTAAACCAATATTTACGTGATAGTGAGCGTGAAATAACAAAAATTGAGAAGTTAATTGAACGTCATAAAACATTAAAATCTAACTTTGCTCGTGAGCTTGAGCAAGCACGCTATTTCGTTAACAAAAGATCAAAGCAAGCTATCATTGCTCAAGAAGCAGGCGAATTACAATTGCACGAACGTGCTTTAGAAGAGGTAGCTTATTATGAAGGGCAAGTAACTCGATTAGAAGAAATGTATGCAGGTGTTGTAGAGCAAATTGATGAGTTAGAGCGTCGTCTTTCTGAAATGAAAAATAAATTAAAAGAAATGCACGCAAAGCGTATGGAACTAATGGCACGTGAAAATATGGCACATGCAAATCGTCGTATGAATACTGCGATGCATAAAATGGATGAAAATAATCCGTTCTTACGATTTGAAGAAATTGAAGATCACATTCGTGACTTAGAAACTCGTATGAATGAAGAGCATGAGCGTGACACATTTGATATGAAAATTGCAAAACTTGAGCGTGAAATGAAGGAAAAGAATGATGTATCGTTAACGAAAGAGTTAACAAAATAATAGTAGTATATTATAAAACAGGCTTATGATATAGTGATAGGAGAAAAGGTGTTGGAAAGCAATGCCTTTTCTTCTATGTATATGTGACAAGAAGGGGGGGAGCTGAAATGAAGAAACATTTTTCAAAGACACAATTAATGGGGATGCTCCTCATCATATTTGGATTCGGTCTTTTTCTTGATATGATACTTGGACATTTTGAACCAGGTGGTCTCATTTTTGCATTTATTATGCTTATGTTTGGAAGGCATTATCGTAAAAAGAATCGTTATGTACGGGGAAATGTATTTTTATTTGTTGGTGGTATCGTATTTTTATTCTTCTTATTTTCATCAGCAGCATTTGTTCTTGTCGTATTTGCTTGTTTAGCTTTAATTGGTTATCAATTGATTCAACAAGGACATCAGCAAAAAGCAATGAAGGTTGAAATTAAAGAAAAAGGGATTATAGACGAAGAGAAGCAAATATATCGTACAGAACCATATTTGAAAAATATGTTTGTAGGCAATGTACGAATGATGGATCATATTTATGAACTTGAGGATATTAATGTTCAATATGGTGCTTGTGATGTGGAAATGGATTTAACAACTGCTATGATTCCAGAAGGAGAAACAGTAATTGTTATTCGAGGTGTCGTTGGTAATATTCGTTTATATGTGCCATATGATATTGAACTTTCTTTAAATCATTCTGTTCTTGTCGGCCGTGTGCTCTTGCCAGGTCATGAAGAGACAGGGTTTAACCGCAATGTTACATTTAGAACAGAGCAGTATAAAGAGGCTCCTCGTCGTATTAAAATTATTTCTTCGCTTGTCGTAGGCGACACGGAAGTGAGGAAAGTATAATGAAGAAACAAAAAAATATTTCGTGGATGTATATTCGTTATTCTATGTTGTCCTCTGTTAGTATCGCACTCATTTGTACAATTGTATATGTATGGAAAAGCGAGCAACAAGTGTATGATTTATTATGGAAGGAATCCATCGCTTCTGTTCCAATTGGCTTGTTTATTATGACTACAAGTTTACTTATCGGGGGAATTGTAGGATATGCAATCGGTTACTATATAGAGCAGCGTATACAAGGATTAAATACTTTTCTATTTGAAGTAGAGCGAGGGAATTTTCCGAGCGATGTTTCGTTTACTGCAGATGATGAATTTCATGAAGTGGAACGAAAAGTAATCGCTCTGGCTCGTCGATTAGAGGAGCAAGCGGGACTCTTTCAAAAAGTAACGAATGAACGAGCTCATTGGAATGAAGAGATGAGACAAGAAGCGATATCTCAAGAAAGGCATCGTTTAGCAAGGGAGTTGCATGATTCAGTAAGTCAGCAGCTTTTCGCAATGTCGATGATGATGTCAGCGATTAATGAACAAATAACTGAATTTCCAGATGTGACAAAAAAACAATTACAACTTGTTGAAAATATGGTTGTAAATGCTCAATCAGAAATGAGAGCATTGCTCCTTCATTTACGTCCTGTACAATTGGAAGGAAAGAAACTGACAGAAGGTATAGAGGAATTATTAACGGAATTATCGCGAAAACAACATATGAAAATTGAATGGCTTATTGAGCCAATAGAATTAAAAAAAGGTGTAGAAGATCATTTATTCCGTATTGTGCAAGAAGCGCTATCAAACACGTTGCGACACGCGAAGGCAAAGAAAACAGAAGTGCGCCTTCGAAAAATTGATCAATATGCGATTTTAAAAATCATTGATGACGGTGTTGGGTTTGAAGTAGGCGTTAATAAAGCCGGTTCCTATGGCTTAAGATCGATGCAAGAGCGTGTTCATGAAATTGGTGGGACACTCAAGGTACTTAGTTTCCCGGCCAAAGGTACACAAATAGAAGTGAAAGTACCGATTATGCTTGAGAGAGGGGGAGAAGTATGATAAAAGTATTGCTTGTCGATGATCATGAAATGGTTCGTATGGGTGTATCGGCATATTTATCTACACAGCCAGATATTGAAGTAGTAGGGGAAGCTGAAAATGGAAAAAAAGGATCAGAATTAGCACTGCAATTAAGACCGGATATTATTTTAATGGATCTTGTTATGGATGAGATGGATGGTGTCGAAGCAACACGTGCTATTATTCAAGAATGGCCAGAAGCAAAAATTGTAGTTGTAACAAGCTTTTTAGATGACGAAAAATTGTATCCTGTTATTGAGGCTGGGGCGACTAGTTATTTATTAAAAACATCAAGAGCAAGTGATATTGCAGATGCTGTACGAGCTACTTATGATGGAGAAACAGTATTAGAGCCGAAAGTTACCGGGAAAATGATGTCCCGTATGCGTCAAAAGAAAGAGCAACCTTTGCATGATGATTTAACGGAAAGAGAGTTTGAGATTTTGTTATTAATTGCAGAGGGAAAAAGTAATCAAGAGATTGCGGATGAGTTATTTATTGCACTGAAAACGGTAAAGACACATGTGAGTAATATATTAAATAAATTGAATGTAAGTGATCGTACTCAGGCAGTTATTTATGCATTTAGACATCAATTAACGAAGTGATAAAGTGAAACTTTAATTGGCGGGGGGATTCCTCGCTAATTATTGGCTCGCTACAATATAGATTTGGCGTTAAAACCATTGAATGTTTTTATTGACGATAAATATTGTAAGCGTTATCATTGAGGTGTTAACAGTACATATAAAGGGGAGAATGTATATGTTAGTTCAAACTATATTCGGAATGGATAAGTCTAAAAAATTAGGGGATTATGTGAACGCATTACAAGCACTTTGTGAACAATATAATGTTGAAACAGATAAAATTGCGATTATTGAGGCAACAGAGGAATACTATTTATTTTTAGTAAAGCAAGAAGAGCACTATGATGTTGTCAAGGTAGAAACAGTTGATACGAATATTGAATATTATACGAAAGCTTATAAAATAAGCAGTTTTAATCATACTGCTTATCAAATGTAAAAAAACTCCCTTTTGGGAGTTTTTTTAGGAGGCTTTTACTTCGTTAGATTCGGTTAGTAATGGAACTTTTTTCGTACCGCTTAACTTAGCGATTGCAAGGCCAATAAGAGCTCCTGCTAATGCTGGTATTAGCCAGCCGATTCCTTCATTATATAAAGGGATAAATTCAAAATATGGTGTGATGAATGAAACTGAAATACCACCTTGTTTTAATCCATCAAATACGCTCACTACAGCTGCTCCGATTAAAGCACCTACATAAACAGAGCGATATCCACCGAAGTATTTATGAAGTAACGATAGTAGTACGAGTACAATCGCAATTGGATACACAACAAGTAGAATTGGAACAGAGATTGCGATAATTTTCGTTAAACCTAAGTTGGCAACTAATAATCCTAATGCGCAAATGATACTCGCGAACGTTTTGTATGAGAATGTAGTCAATAATGTTGAAAAATATTGGCTGCACGCAGATACGAGTCCAACGCATGTCGTTAAACAAGCGAGTGTAACGATAAGAGATAATAGGAGCAAACCGTACGGACCGAATAATTGTTGTACGATAACAGTAAGTAGCTGTCCACCATTTTTTGCATATCCGAGAGAGACACTAGTTGCCCCAAGCCAGCCGAGTGCACCATATACAAGTACGAGTCCTGTAGCGGCAATAAGCCCTGCTTTTGCTGTGGCGATGGCAATGGACTTACGATCATTCACACCTTTAGAGCGAATTGCATTTACAACGATAATTCCAAATGCAAGTGCTGAGATGGTGTCCATTGTTAAGTACCCTTCCATAAAGCCTTTGAAGATTGGAGAAGTTTGATACTCTTGCATAGCTGGTCCTGATTGCCCAAGTGGTGTAAAGACACTTTTAACAAACAATAAGAAAATTGAGAGTAATAAAATAGGTGTTAATATATTTCCAATACGATCGACAAGTTTAGATGGATTTAAACTCAGCCAAAATACGAAAGTAAAGAATATAATTGTATATACAAATAGCACTAGGCTGCTAGAGCGGATTGTTTCTGGTAAGAAAGAACTAACACCCATTTCATAAGCGACATTTGCAACACGTGGGATGCCCATGGATGGACCGATGGCAATGTATACAACTACTGTAAAGAAAATTCCGAATAATGGATGGACATGACTCGCGAGTTGCTGCATCCCATTTCCTGATAGAGAAATTGCGATAACAGTTAGTAGTGGTAAGCCAACTCCTGTTAGTAAAAATCCAATCATTGCTGGCCAAAAGTTTTCACCTGCGTTTTGTCCAAGCATGGGAGGGAAAATTAAATTACCTGCCCCAAAAAATAAAGAAAATAGCATAAGACCCGTGAAAAAAATATGTTTTTTTGATACAGTGTTCATTGTTTTTCCTCCTTTTTTAAATTCATTTGTAAGAACACAAAAAACTCGTCCCTAAAGAAAGGGACGAGTTATATTTACCCGCGATACCACCCTAATTTATACATGTAGAAATAAATCTATATGTATACGGCTTTGCAACGTACAACATGATACGTGTTCCTTGTAACGGGGGACGGCCGGTAAGAACTTACTGTAACATTCGGTTCTACTTCTCGGAGATGATTTTCGGTTACGCACTGAACGTTGGCTTTCAGCAAATTGCCAACTCTCTGGGGAACAGTTCTATAACGTACTCGTTCTCGTCAATGAATTTTTATTCAAGTATTCTGACAGTATTGTTGCATGTTTTTTTTAGAAAGTCAATATGTTTTTTGAAAGATATATTTATATACGGAAATATCGAAAGTAAAATTCGTTGTTGCAAAAGGAATAATGAATTGTAAAATGGGAGTAAAAATTTGCGGAGAATTGTAAAATTTATAGAGAAAGTTGATATTTATAGGAGTAAAGAAGGGATTATTTGAATTTACAGAGAATATTACAACAATCCACTTGCTGGAAAGAACAAACCAAAAGAGGTGACTGAAATGCTTGCGATGGGAGTATTATTTGGCATTATTGCTATAATTGGTTTTATGTGGTTATATTATTCGCGTTCGTTTAAACAAGCAGAAGTTTTACTCTTTCAAAAAGGTAGTTTGTTGACAAATCAGTCTAGATATTTAGTATGTCCGAAGTGTGGAAGTGCACAGGCCAGAAGTGGAGGATATCAAGAGTGTTGCAAAATTAGATTATGAAAGAAAGGAAGCCTCACATTATTTTGTGAGGCTTCCTTCCTTACAACTTCATGGCGCTCCAAATTGTCCATCGATCTCTTTCAATAATAGGAGAGACGTTTTGTAATGCGGTCTGTATATGTTGTAGAAGTTGAGAAAGTTCATCATCTGTTAACTCATATAGAATGGATCGACCTGTTCGAGGAGATAAATCTTGTAGCAATGCTTCTACAGAATCATGTATTTTTCGTACTTCCCATTGTGTTTGTGTGGGAAGTACGTGAAGAGAATGTTTTTGTAATTCTTTCTGTATCGTGTTAGTTTTTGGACGTCTTTTTGACTCTATTTCAATGAGTTTTGGAAATATAGAGAAAAAATATCCACGAATGTGTTCGGGACTTCCTGGAACTGTACAATCTTCAATCGTTCGATCTTGTAAAATGAGTACACCGTTTTTATTTAATATACGAGAAGCTTCACATAAAAATGTAGGAATGTCTTGTAAATGATGAATAACTGCGCGCGAAATAACTATGTCGAATGTTTCATTAGGGTATGGGATATTATGTGCATCACCGTGGATGAATGAAATATTTGGAAAGTTGTTGCAATTTTCTTTTGCAGCTTGTAATATTTCTTTTGAAAAATCAAGTCCCACAACATTTTTAGCTCCCATAAGAGCAAGTTCTTTCGTATAAATCCCGCCACCGCAGCCAATATCAATTATTTGCTTGTTTTGTATGTCTGTAATGTTTGTTACCATTTCAGCCCAAGAAATATGAGCGTTTCTTGTTGCGTATGTGTATTTATTATTTGCATCATGAAAATTAATGGACATGATAAAGACCTCCTTTCAATGATTAGTATAACTTATTTAATAGGATGTCACGTTTTTGTTTTATGTATGAAGATTATAAGAATTTCTTATCGTAAAAGGAGGATTAATTTGAAAGGGAAATATGTATTGTTGTTATTTGTTATGTTACTAGCAGCTTGTGGTCAAGCTGATCAAAAAAAAGAAACAAAAAAAGTAGAAGAGACGGTGAATGAAGTGAAAGAAACAATAGGGGTAACCGTTATACAAAAAAAACATAAAGAGAAAAAGTTGCAGGAATCAGAAGCGAAGTTAGTAATAGATATTTTGGATAAAGCTGAGAAACAAGAAATAACCGGAAGCTTCGGTGAACCTGAATATGAAATACAAATTAGTAGAGATGGGAAAAAAGAAACTTATTATGCATGGTTAAGGGGAGAAGATAGACGAGGATGGGTGCAATATAAGAAAGCTATGTATATGTTGAATGAAAAAGATACGGAAAAGCTTCTGGCTATATTTCCAAATGTTTCAGAACAAAAAGAATATGAGATGCAGGTAGGTCCTTTAACGGAAGTAACAAAAAAAGATTTGCAGATTACTGCGTTTCATATTAAAGCAGGCGATCAAAATGTGAATTATATGGTACGGTATACGATTTCACAATCACTATACAACAAGTTAGTGAAGGAACAAGAATATTATTTGCAACTCACTTTCCCAGAAAAAGTTCAAAAATTAATTGGAGCAAAAGAGAGTGAAATGATTTTAGGTAAAAAAGTAAAGGAAGGGTATAAGCAATATGAATTGCATGCTACCGTTCCGATAAAAGGTGCTTCAGAATCACAATTAAAATCATTAGAAACATATTACGAAAAGTATGATTTAAAAATATTAAACAGTGAAAAAGAAAAAATAGGCGTGTTTCAAAATATAATTCAAATCGTTAAAGAGTATGGTGAAAAAATGAATTTTCAAAGATAAAGTGAGACTTTAATCGGAGGAGGATACTCATTTTTCATTGATTAATAGTCTTTGCCAATTCGGCGTTGACTCCCGCTTAACTTCTTTGTTCCAACTGAATTTTGAGGTAAGATCCTTATTGGCTGTAACTGAATTGAAATTCTATGTAGCCTTTCCTAGGAAATGATAATAGAGAGGGGGAAGAACCCCTCTCTATTATTTTGCTTTTGCAGATGGCTCATTCATTGATTTTCGTGTAATAAGAAATGAAATCATAAGAGCGGAAAGAATGATAAGAGTGATAAGTAAGTGATTTGGCAACCAATCTAATAATAATACATAGCTCACTGTATAAAAAATAAGAGTTGAAGCTAAAAATGATAAAACACCTATTATGAGAGATTGTAAATTCATTCGTATGCACCTCCTTTATTTGTATTTTTGGCTAAAAATGGATTAAATAAACATTATTTCTAACAATAGAAAAAAATATGTCATAATAGAGGCAAGAATAATTTTTGATGGGCTTTTATGACTCGTCACAGGGGGTTAAAGGAGAGAGAGATGAAAAATAATAAAAAAGGATTATGGGGAATTATTGTTGCCATAGGATTATTTTTGCTGTCTAAGTTAAAGTGGATATTTGCAATTTTTAAATTAGCAAAGTTTTCAACGGTATTTAGTATGTTTCTATCGCTTGGCGCATACGCAGTTATATATGGTTGGAAATTTGGAGTGGCGCTCATTTATTTGTTGTTTGTTCATGAAATGGGCCATTTATGGGCTGCGAAAAGAAAAGGGATCCCAACATCGCCAGCGATCTTTATTCCATTTATGGGGGCTCTTATTGGAATGAAAGAGATGCCGAAAAATGCAAAAGATGAAGCTTACATTGCCTATATGGGTCCGCTTTTCGGACTTCTGTCATTTTTGCCAGCGATACCGCTTTATATAATGACGAAAGAGCCATTTTGGGCGCTTGTTATTTTGCTTGGAAGTATGATTAATTTCTTTAATTTAATTCCCGTTTCGCCGCTAGATGGTGGGCGAATTATTTCAGTTGTCAGTACTAAAATTTGGGGAGCGGGCCTTATTTTATTACTTGGCTATTCAATTTACTTTAAAAGTATTTTGGGAGGATTTATTGTTATTATCGGTTGTATGGAATTATATAGAGTGATAAAGAGAGATGAGCCGATTAAGGAATTAGGGCATAAAATTGATGGGATGAAAGAATATGTTGCTAGGCTTGAAGAGGAATTAAAAGAAACGGGTGCTGTACATCGGACTATATACATGATGCATCATGAGATGAATGCATTAGGACAAAGAGAACGGGAAAAAGAGTTACAAATAGGTGAACTTCAAAAAATGGAAGTGTTAGAGTATCTTTTACCGAAGTTCGAACCATTAGATTATGTTCCATATGAAGATGAAAAAGATGAGTATACTATTCACATAAGAGAAGCATTTGAAGCGTCAGAAAGAAAATTAAATGAATGGAAAACAGAAAAGGAACAACAAGAAAACTATTATAAAGTGGATACGAAAACGAAATGGACAGTATTTGCTTGTTATATCGGATTAATAGCTATACTTGGTTATACAGCTTATGAAGGTTATATTGTTTTACAGGAGCATTTGCCAAGACGAAATGTGTAGAAAAATATTGTCGAAATGATAGGAAGAATTAATACAGGAATTATATTTCTACGAGAGAATGTTACAAGTATAGTCATACATTGTAATATCTTTAGTAGAGAAGGAGTTCTGTATATGAAGAAATTGTTAAGTGTATTCGGGATTATTATCGTAATGATCATTGCGAGTTATAGTCTTATGAAAGTGCTGTTACATTATGCGAATAAGCCTGCTGAGGTAAATACAATAGCTCAAGTAGAAGATGTGCAAGAAGAGACAAAAGTGCTAGATTTTATTCGAATGACACATGAAAGCTATAATAATTTCTTAAATTACGGTAAAGCAGAGAATTATACAGACGGGGATTGGAATCAATTTAAGCAATGGTTTCAACAACAAGAACCATCTTTAAAAAATATACATACGGAAATAAAGAATGAAAAAATAAAACGCGATGTAAATAGAAGCTATGAAATTGTAAAAAAAGGTGTGGAACTTCAAAATATTGAGTATGTAGTGTATGCCCACCGTGTATATCATGACTTGGATATTATCGTAAATAAATATAGAGGTGAAACGAATATCTGGGGGTATACGGAGTTTGGTGATGGGAAAGATAGAAAGGTAATTGAACAAGCTATACAAACAAAATAATAAGCTAGCTAGAATTCTAGTTAGCTTATTTTCTTTTGTAAATGCAATGTTCATATATTATTCACAAAAACAACGTGTTAATAGTGATTAAAATCACAATCTGCATTATAAGATTCAGTTAAACTAAAAACAGTTAAGGAAATAGAGGAGTGGGATACAATGTTAAGTGCAAAAACAATTGAAATCGTAAAGTCAACAGTACCATTATTACAAGAAAAAGGCGTTGAAATTACAACGAGATTTTATCAAATTTTATTTTCGGAACATCGGGAGTTATTGAATATTTTCAACCATACGAATCAGAAAAAGGGAAGACAACAACAAGCGTTAGCGAATGCTGTTTATGCTGCTGCAATGTACATTGATAATTTAGAAGCTATTATTCCAGTTGTAAAACAAATTGGTCATAAGCATAGAAGTTTAGGTATTAAAGCTGAGCATTATCCGATTGTAGGCACATGTTTACTACGTGCCATTAAAGAGGTCGCAGGTGCACCTGATGAAGTTTTAAATGCATGGGGAGAAGCATATGGTGTCATTGCTGATGCATTTATTAGCATTGAAGCAGAGATGTATGAAGAAGCTGCACATAAAGAAGGTGGATGGAAAGACTTCCGCAACTTTGTGATTGTTAAAAAAGTGAAGGAAAGCGATGTTATTACGTCATTTTATTTGAAACCTGAAGATGGAGGGAAAGTTTCTTCATTCATCCCAGGTCAATATGTAACGGTTCAAATCAATATTGAAGGTGAGACATATACACATAATCGTCAATACAGTTTATCCGATGCTCCTGGGAAAGAATATTATCGTATTAGTGTAAAGAAAGAAAAAGGTGTAGATACACCAGACGGTAAAGTGTCTAATTACTTACATGAACATGTAAAAGAAGGAGATATTTTGCCAGTAAGTGCACCAGCGGGAGATTTCGTATTAAAAATGGATTCAACGTTACCAGTTGTACTAATTAGTGGTGGAGTAGGGATTACACCGATGATGAGTATGTTAAATACGTTAATTGAACAAGATTCAAAACGAAATGTATATTTTGTTCATGCAGCAATAAATAGTAATACACATGCAATGAAAGAACATGTTAAGGCAGTAGACAATGAATATGAACAAGTTAAAGCATACACTTGTTATTCTGCACCAACTGAAAAAGATTTGGAAACGAAGAACTTTGATAAAGAAGGATTTATTGAAGCAGAATGGTTACAAACTATTATTCCGACAACTGAAGCAGAATTTTATTTCTGTGGTCCAGTAGCATTTATGAAGCATATAAATGCTGCACTAACTGATTTAGGTGTGAAACAAGAGCATATTCATTATGAATTTTTCGGCCCAGCAACAAGCTTACAATAAGACGGATGAGAATAAACAAAAAAACGAGGTATTTATTTTACCTCGTTTTTTATTTGTTCTCGTAATAAACGGTTAACTGTTTCACGGCGTATGCCTATCAGTTGACCAATTTCAGTTTGTGTTAATATTTCATATATAGGAATGTCATCTAAATATAATGTGAACCATTCTTGTAAACGATGAAGACGTTCTTTTGGTGAGACGGTTGTCAATTGATCAATTCGTTGTTGCATCATTCTTAATTTCGATTGCAATTGCATAGCGATGTTGGCATATGATTCAGGATTTGCTTGAAGTCTCTCATACCATTCACTACTAGTAATTGGTTCCACTTCTGTTTTTATTAAAGCGATAGCTGTACCGTGATATTCTTTCGGTGAAATTAAAGAATGATGAGGTATCGTTTCACCTGGAACGATAATGTTGAATAAAAATGGTGTTCCGTCTTCTTCTAACCGAACTACTTTTAATAAGCCAGTTTTTATAAAGTATAAAGGACCGTCCTCGCCTTGACGGAATAGTACATCTCCTTTGTGTAGAATCAATGTTAGCCCCCCATTAATATGTTTCTATTTCTTCTATTTTAGCGTATATGTATATAGACAATATGCTATTTCAACAGCAATTTCATTGACGAAATGTATGCTATTACAGTAGTATACTATTTAGTGTGTAATAGTACTAGCAATGAATACGCTGTAGGGGGTTTAGTATATTGTTAGATGCGATGAGAATGACGGATATGAGAATTCCGGCGAATGCTATCATTCATGTAGAAGAGATGAAAGGTGGAGTCGTTTTATCCGTTGAAGTAGACGGCCAAATTATTTATACGATGGCTTATGATGAAGAAACAGATAGTTATGCTGAATTATATGATCGAAATGATAAGAGGGCGTGCCAAGTACATGAAGACTTTATGGGATGGTCACTTCTTCACTAAAAAAGATGTCAATATGACATCTTTTTTTATTAAATCGATAGAATATACAAAGAAATGAAATATAAGGATAAAATTTGTAATAATTGATTTTGCATTGTTAGCACTCTGTAACTGCAAGTGAACTATTTTTTCGCTATCATAAAGATAACAGTCGCAGTTATAGGAGTGGTCAACTTGAAGAAAGTACATATTTCAAATTATATGTTATTATGTGTTTGTTTAATTTTATTTGTTCTCCTCGGAGGATTTTTATATTCATGTGTATAAGAAAAACGCATTCTAAAAAGAATACGTTATAAAAGGGAAATAATGATTAATCTAGTTCCAAGAATAATTAACGTAATACGTAATAAATTAATTACGGCGTTACCACTCAGTTTTGTATTAATGTAAGCCCCGATTTTTCCGCCGATCCATGCACCAGGAATAAGGATTAATGCATAAATCCAGCTGACATTTCCAAGTGAGATGTGAGTTGCAGAACTTACAATTGCTGATAGAAATACGATGAACATTGAAGTTGCTACTGCAATATGTGCTGGGAATGCAAAAAGAAGCATCATTGCTGGAACAAGTAAGGCACCGCCACCAATTCCAAATAACCCAGATATAAACCCAACTATAAAGGCAATAAAGATAGCAAGAAACGGTGGGAATTGATAGTGTACAGTATTTCCATCATTATCTGTAAAAGAACGCTTAATTACAGACGTATTTGAGAGGGAAAGAGGTTTTAATTTGTCTCGAAGCATAAGTAGAATTGAGACGAATATAAGGAAAATCCCAAAGTATAAAGAAAATGTGTCTTGGTTTAAAAATTTATTTGCCCATGATCCGATAATACCACCAGGGCCGCTTCCGATAAATAAAATAAGTCCACTTTTATAATCTACTCGTTTATGCTTCATGTAAGTAAGGGTGGAAGATAGCCCTGTAAAAACGACTGTTACCATAGAAGTCCCTACTGCAAGTTGTGGTGATAAACTGTGTAATCCAATTAATAACGGAACAATAATAATTCCGCCTCCAAGCCCAACTAGGCTGCCGACTGTCCCGGCGATTAGTCCGATGAAAAGTAACATGATGTATTCCAAAATTGCCAACTCCTCTAAATAACTTATCCACCAATTATTATACACGCTTTTTAATGAGAAATAGGCTTGTTCACAAAAAAGTCGTCTTCCTAGAAAAATAAGGAAGACGACTTTTGATTAGAAAACAAAATGTAATAGGTAGTAAAACAGAGCAGCTAAAGAAGCTGAAATAGGAAGTGTAATAACCCATGTAATTAACATACGTTTTGCAGTTCCCCATTTTACCCCTTTCACACGGTGAGAAGCACCAACCCCTAAAATAGAAGAAGAGATAACGTGCGTCGTACTAACCGGTAAGTGAATGAATGTTGCACCGAAAATAACAAGTGATGATGATAAATCGGCAGCTACACCATTTACAGGACGAATTTTCATAATTTGTCCACCGACAGTTTTAATAATTTTCCATCCACCGACAGAAGTACCAAGCCCCATTGCGATAGCACAAGATAATTGTACCCAGAACGGAATATCGCTAGAAGTATGATAGTTATTAGCCATAAGAGCCATCGTAATGATACCCATTGCTTTTTGTGCATCATTCGTACCGTGTGTATAGGCTTGTAATGCTGCAGTGAAAATCTGGAATATACGAAAGTTTTTGTTCGTTTTCGTTAAGTTAAAGTTTTTAAAGACCACTTTAAAAATACTGTATACGATATAACCAATAACGAAAGCGATAATTGGTGAAATGATTAAAGCTTCAAGAATTTTAATGAATCCTTTAAGGTTTAATGAGCTAATACCAGCAGCAGCAATGGCTGCACCTGCGATTGAGCCAATAATTGCATGCGAAGAACTACTTGGGATACCGTAGTACCAAGTAATTAAGTTCCATGCTATCGCCGCAAGTAAAGCAGCTAAAATTACAAGAGAACCATTTTGTAAAGCAAATGGGTCAACGATATCTTTTGTAATCGTTTTTGCTACACCTGTAAATGTCATTGCACCTAAAAAGTTCATAATAGCTGCCATAATAATTGCATGTCTAGGCTTTAGAGCTTTCGTTGAAACAGCCGTTGCAATAGCGTTTGCTGTATCGTGAAATCCATTGATAAAGTCAAAAGCTAAAGCGCAAATGACTACTAAAACGGTCAGTATCAAGAGTGTATCCATGATCAAACTCCTTACGCGTTCTTCATAATAATTGTTTCTAATACGTTTGCAACGCTTTGACAGCTATCAGCTACTTCTTCAAGCTCTTCGTAAATCTCTTTAAATTGAATAATCTTAATCGGATCTTTCTCACGAGAGAATAAGTGCTTAATCGCATGACGACGAATATCATCGCATTGTGATTCGTAATCCTTAATCTTGATCGCGTTCGTACGAATGTCGACTAACTTCTTTTTAGACAGTAGTTCAACAGAATTTGCAATTTCAATTGCACATTGATTAATTGCTTCTACGAATTTAATCATGTATTCATCAGCTTCTGTAATAGAATACATTTCGAACAGACCAGCACTGTGATCTAATCCGTCTAATACATCATCCATACTCATTGCAAGTTGTAGGATGTCCTCACGTTCAATCGGAGTAATAAACGCTTTGTTTAGCTCCATAATGATTTCGTGAATAAATGAGTCACCTTTTGACTCATACTCTTTCATGCGCATAGAAAACTCTTTTAAATCGCTAGCATTTTTAATTTTATACTCCACGAAAAATTGCGCGCCTTCTTTTAAATTTTCGGAAACATTCATTAACATTTCAGAAAATTTATCTTTTTTTGATTTAAAGACCATTATTGTTACCCCCACAAAAGTAATATATGTAAAATATATTGGCTAATCAATTCTAACAAAAAACTGTCGTTTTTTAAAACATTTTATCGAAAAGTTTACAAAAACTTAACATAACTCTCGTTGTTCTATTAATAATATTAATATCCAATAGTGAATATCTTACTTGTAGAATGTCCTTTTCTTGCAAAAAGTATGAATGTAAAAGAAAAGCTTTACACTATAGGAATGACTACGTTATTATAATAAATTTAAAAGGCGGTATATTCTTCCTTTTAAAAAGAAGAGTGTAAATAAATGAAGGAAGTGAACGAATGAAATTGAAGAACACTCATTTTAAAAAAATGCTTGAGTGGTTCAATAAGAGGAAGAAACTTCGTAATTCATTAATTGTATTGGGAAGTGTACTCGTTACTATATTTATTGCTGTAAATATAATAATTTCCATTCAAGACATATCTGAATTAAAACAAGCTGTTCCACAACCGACTTTAATTTATGATGCAAATAATGAGGT
Source organism: Bacillus sp. L_1B0_5 (assembly GCF_000836715.1). Taxonomy (NCBI): domain Bacteria; kingdom Bacillati; phylum Bacillota; class Bacilli; order Caryophanales; family Bacillaceae; genus Bacillus; species Bacillus sp. L_1B0_5. Next base: position 21,409 of record NZ_JXIS01000124.1, read on the forward strand.
CGCAACTAAATTAGCTTCTTCGAAAACAGAAGGCGTTAAAAGAAAAGATATTCCTGATATTATGGTTCAGGCAATTGTTGCAGTAGAAGATAAGGAATTTTTTAACCATCATGGTATTTATTATAGTGGAATTATAAGTGCAGTTTTTAAAAATATTACAGCAGGAGAAGTTGTAGCAGGGGGAAGTACAATTACACAGCAGCTCGCGAAGAATGTATTTCTGACACAAGATCGTACATTTTCTCGTAAAATAAAGGAATACTTTTTAACGAAAAAAATAGAACGTACTTATACAAAAGATGAAATTATTGAAATGTATATGAATCAAATCTATTTTGGAGAAGGTGCTTGGGGGATAAAAAGGGCAGCTAAATCGTATTTTGATAAAGATGTAAAAGATTTATCAATTTCAGAAGCTGCAACGATCGCGGGCTTAATTAAAGCGCCGTCTGCGTATTCGCCTTATAAAAACTTTAATAAATCAATTGAACGACGTAATGTCGTATTAAGTTTAATGAAGGAACAAGGATATATTTCTGAAGAACAATACAATAAAGAAAAAGAGTCAGGCCTTGTATTAAAACGTGGGGTTGATGATAAATATAAAGGTAAATACTCCCAATATGTAGACTATATAGTTAGGGAAGCGATGGATAAGTATGAATTAACACAAAATGAAATTTTAGCAGGTGGTTATCGTATTTATACAGAGCTTGATCCGAAAAAACAACAAGCTGTAGAAGATGTTGTGAATAATGATAGTTATTTTAAAGATAGTGGCTCAGATCAACTTATGCAAACGGGTGTAGTCCTTATAAATCCCAAAACAGGCGGTGTTCCAGCTTTAGTTGGGGGGAGAGGACCATATCAGTTTTTACAATTTAATCATGCTACGCAATTAAAAAGACAGCCAGGTTCAACATTAAAGCCTCTAGCTGTATATGTACCTGCTTTAGAACAAGGGTATGAAGTATACGATATATTAAAGGATGAACCATTTCATATTAAAGAATATGAACCGAAAAATAGTGATCAGGCTTTTCATGGTAATGTGACAATGTATGAAGCGGTAGCAAAGTCGTATAATGTTTCTGCTGTGTGGTTATTAGAGCAAATAGGATTAGATAAAGGATTGAAATCTTTAGAGCGATTTGGTATTCCATTAGTACCAGAAGACCGTACGTATCCAATTGCTTTAGGTGGGATGCATGTAGGGACATCTCCATTTGTAATGGCCCAAGCATATAGTACATTCGCTAATGATGGGGTTCAAGTAGAGGCTCATGCAATTAGAGAAGTTCAAAATGCTGAAGGGGAAATAATAGGAAAATGGTATAAAAAAGAGACACGAGTGACGAGTGAAAAAATTGCTCAAAAGATGACGTATTTATTAAAAGGTGTAGTCGAAAAGGGAACAGGTGAAAAAGCGAAAGTTAATAATGTTGATACAGCAGGAAAGACAGGGACTACTCAACTTGTAAATGGTCCGAGCGTAGGAGCGAAGGACTCGTGGTTTGTAGGATACACACCAGATTTAGTAGGTGCGATTTGGGTGGGATATGACAAAACAGATAGCGAGCATTATGTGCCAGGTGGTAGTCAAATTACGACGACGATGTTCCGAGACATCATGAAAAAAGCAAATGCAAACCCAGCCCAAAAAGCGTTCCAATTGTCGTTAATATCTGAGGCGGACTATAAAAAACAATTGCAAACAATTGAAGAAGAAAAGAGAAGAAAAGAAGAAGAAAAGAGAAGGCAAGAAGAGGAACAACAAAGGAAAAAAGAACAGCAAGAGTGGTTTGATAAAGTGAAAGAGTGGATTCCATCATTATGGTGAAAAAAGAGGCGAATTTCATTATTCGCCTCTTTCTCATGTGAAAAATAAAGTGAGCTCATAATGAGTGAGATAAATGCTACTATTCATTAAGAGTAATGTTCGTACTGCCAAAGGATTGAGAATCGTATGTGACGATTATTTTTCCTTTACTAATCGGTTCGTAAGGTAATTCTTCTTCATAACTACCATTATTTTCATTATGGATAGACAGCGTGATTTCATCAATTCCTTTATTTGTATACTGATCTTTAATCGATTCAGCAATTTGAAGTAGAGTTTCGTAATTAGAAGCTTTCGTAATAAGCATTCCTTTTATAACTTTTTTTTCATTATTTGTGTAATTGGAATAAAGGATGTCGTTTTGTTTCGTATACAAAAGTTTGTATGGAACTGTTTTTCTCTCTGCTTTTGAAATAGTGGAATATTTTAGAGTTAAAAAAAATCCTACACATAAAATAATGCATATCATAAGTGCAATCCAAATGCGTATCGGTGACATAACTCTCATTTTTCATCCCTCTTTCATATCTTTGACTTCATTATTTATCATACAAAATGAGGATTAAGATAGAGTAAATTTGAGGTAAAGAAACGTAAAGAAGGAGCACTTATCCTCCCAAATAAGTGCTCCTTTTTATTAAAAGAGAGATTTAATACACAGTCAATTAAACATATAACTATAAATATGATTATTTGACGAAAATTAGTAAATTCGGAAGACGGTTAGTACTGCAGTTGTTTCACCTGTATTTGGAATAGAGATAGTATTTGCTGTAGGTTGTACAGAGATTGTTGTACCAGCTGTTAAAGTAATAATCGTTGAGAAAGAAACCGCACTACCGATAACGTTAGTTGAAAAATTACGACTAGGTGGTTGGCCATTAAATGAAAGACCGAAACCAAATGGTGAAGAGCCTGGGAATGTTGTAGATGCGGAGAAGTTAATATCGTATACACCAGTTTCTAAAACAGTTAGAGTATCAGAGCCGTTAAAGGAGAGGTTTGTTAATTCGAATGTTTCATTGAATTGTATATTGCTTCCTGGTGATACTGTTTGTGCATTTGTGTTACCTAAGACAGCTGTAGTTATAGGGATCGGAGTACCTGCTGGTCCTGTTGCGCCAGTAGCACCTTGAGCCCCAGTAGCACCTTGAGC
>NZ_JXIS01000125.1:0-8261 GCF_000836715.1 Bacillus sp. L_1B0_5
GATTCTAATTGGTGGATACCGTATCATGATTTATCTGTTGCAACAGAAAGACTAGATTATGTCATTGCGAAAGAGTTTTTGGGGTTAGAAAAATGCGGTACATATTGGGGTAAGAATCGCACACCATTTATTAGAATGCCAGTTGAATATTTTAATCCCGTTGAGGAATCCACTTTTATTTTAGAAAAATTAGGGAGGCAATATAACGATCTATTGAGCGTAAAAGAAAATGGATGCTGGTACCTAACAGTGAATAAGAAAATATATAGTGAAAAACGTCTAGGGATAGCCGCCTGTTTAGCCGCTGTTGATATTGTAAGAAATAAGAAATAGGGATTTGACTTTAAGGGTGAAATACACATTCAAATGATAAATAGGGGGAATTAAAATGTTACATGCAGTAAGACAAGAGCAACAATATTGGAAAGGGCAAAAACAAAAATTTCGGAAGGAAAACAAAAAACTGTTGATATCGCTAGAATCACATTTGTATGAGAAATTGGAAGAATTAGCACTTTATAATGAAAACTTAGATCAGATTGCATTGGAATTAATAACAGAGGGATTAGATTACATTTACATGGAAGATGTACCTGTGCAGCAATCTCATGCTTTTCAGCATTTTATTGAATTTGAATTAACGCCATTTCAACATAAACTCCTACAGCAATTAGCGCTCAAACGGGGATGTTCGATAAGAAAAATGGCATATACAATATTACGTTTTATGCTCCGAACAAAGTAAAAGAATCCAACTATAAAAGAAGGATTCTTTTACAAGGTATTCGCTGGCAAATGACTTCATCTCAGGAATTGAGTCTGAACCACTCAATTCCTTTTTTATATTATAAAAAAGAAGGTCATTTGTCAAAATCATTTGCATAGAATCACAAATGATTTTTAGAACTTACACAGAACACTTTCAGAATGTATTTAATTTGTTTGCCCTTTACCTCTTAGTAAAACGAAACCCTAAGATATAATAACATAAAATATAAAGTTTTTGTCTCACAAAAATCTATTGATTTTGTATGAAGTTTTTATATACTAAAAGTGAGTTTCCGACTGTAATGAGGCGGCACTTATATAGTGATACCAATCTGTTGTATGTACGGAAAAAGAGATCGGATATTCCGATCTCTTTTTCGCGTAAGGGTTAAAGATTAGGTACTACTCCAACTCATATTCATTTTATGTTTAATAATAAGAAAATTCAATCTTATTATTTATTTCTCAATATATTTCATTTGTTTTTATATTATAATATGATTAATTCTTTTTATTTATCTCTATATATCTGTATCTTCCTGTTATGAATCCTTAAGCCGAGGATTCATTTTTTTATGGTACTCTTATACTTTTCCATTACTTCATATATTAAAAGGTCTAATTTTTGACTGAAATCAATTACTTTTTGATGGGAAAATCCATATTCCATTACAAGGTAAATTAATTCTTGTTTTTGTACTTCTATTTGATTATATAAAAGCCGCATTTTCATTCTTTTTTTAAACTCCTTTACATATATGTATATATTTCATAATATACGAACCTATAAAAAAATAAACAAAAAAACAAGACTAAAACTAGCCTTGTTTTAAAATGATAATGACTAACTCTTATATGTAGCGTACATGATATATATCAATTTTTGAAGTGGAATTTATTTGAAAAACGATAAAAATATTATAGATGTAAGATTATATTTTTTGTAAAGAAACGGTTGAGATAGCTTTTTTATAAAGAAACAGTTGCTTTCCATTGCTTAAAATTAATACTGAAAATTTATCGACAGCAATAATTTTTCCAGGTACTCTAACACCGTTTAGTAGAAAAATTGTTACTTCTTTCTTTTCTTCCATTAATTTGTTATAAAAATTTTCTTGTGTATATATCATTTAGATGGTTGCAACTCCTTCCCTTTTTTAGAACTGTTCATAGCATCTAAGAATACATATTCTTTTACTGTTAACTCAACAGTGGGACAATATTCAGCTTTCGATAATTCGTGAAATAAAGATAGATTTTTTTGCAATCTTTGAATCATTGTATCTAAAGTAATTTCGCCTACACCGTACTCGATTACTGGATTTAAAAATACGTCTATATCTATTAAACTTGGCTCAATTAATGAAATAATCTCTTGTACCTTTGGTAAAATAATTGTTTCATAACGTTGTTTGAATAGCTCTAAATCTTCTGGTGCGGGTTCGTTTTCACATAGCTTTTTAAAAGATACTACACGAATGTCATTTCGTAATGACTTAATACGTTCTTCATAAAACGCTTTATCAAACCCTTCTTTGTCAGCAACATCATAATGAAGCTCTGTTTGTGATCTACGTTTTTTCTTATAAGAATCCATGAGGATTTTCTCTTTTGCATTAAACATCATGATAAAAACAGTACGTTCTAAATTCATGATTTGGTTTGTTACGCTTAATGTTTCATCTAATATTTTTGCGCGTTCTTCTTCACTCAACTTTTTTATAGAGGATGGAACAAGGTTTTTAACATTATCAAATGACTCTGAATTTGTAATGTGTTGAAGAGAAAATTGAGCAACCTCTGGTAGACAAGGATCAGTTGTTTTGTCTAAGAGTAACAAATCTTTAATCGTTCGCACAGTATTTTTGATCTCTTTTTGAGCTTGTCGAACTTTTTCTATGCTTCTTTCCATATATTCTGGTTGTTTAAGACGATTGAAAATGTATTCTCTTCTTTCTTCAAAATGTTGCTGTAAAAGTGACATAGTTGTTTCCCCTCTCTAAGTGTCTTACGGTTTTAAAATCCTTCTCATGGATGCAAAAGGAACAGTATAATTATAACATTTTATACTTTGAGACGATTTTAAAATTCGTATATTTCGGAAATTTCGAGAAGACACTTCTTTTTCGTGTTGTACTTGCACAAGTTTCATACTGTCGGCATATAGCTAATAGCGTAAAGCACGCTGATAGCTAATGATTAAAAATGTGGCCTAAAAGGGTCATTTTTTTATGGGAAAAGTGATATTACCGCTCATATCGATTAAATAAAAAAGTAGAGAATTTTTTTGTATAAAAAGGTGAATAACGTACAAACAGAAAGGAATACGTTTTAGTAATACCGATATTATCGGTCACATCGGGGAGGGTGAACAGAATGGAAAGATCAAAGTTTAGTAAACCTGTAGCATTTAATAAGAAGAATGAAAAGGATCGGATCATGTTACAGCATGTAAAGCGTAAAAATTTTTCGGGTTATGTAAAGAAATTGATCTGGAACGATATACCTGATAAACATAAAAAAATAACATGCGAAGAGGATAGAAAACAAGTACCCTCACCAATTCGACAAGACGAACAGAGTGTAACAGGAAAGCAGAAATTAAGTGTCGCGGCACGTATTGAACAAATTAAGGCGCAAACAAAAAGACAGGAGCCTTCAAAAAGCTCACTGCCTGTATTTTTACCCAACAAAAACATTAACAAGTGATCCAATAATCGCGCCTACAGCGACAGCAATTGCAACATGCATATCGTTAGACCTCCTACTTTTCATTTATAAGTAGTATGTGTAGTTCTTTTAAAATTATACGAGGGGTGTTGCATCATGACTAAGACAGAAACGATTTCTTTTCGCTCTTTTATGGACCAAAGTTATAAAAAGAAAGCACATAAAGAAACGAATAGTAAGAACGTACTTAAAAAGGTTTTTACCGCTACAGGGAGTTCATTAATATTAATACTTCCAAAGGTAACATTTGCCGCGGGAGTTAACGGGACGTTTGGCAATGTTCATAGTGCCATTATGAACGGGTTTGATGCGGGCGTAGTTTTAGTTATTATCTTTTCGGGCGCGGCCTGGGCATTGGGTCACCGTACAAAGGCAATAGAAATTTTAATTGGTGCATGTTGTGGGTATATCTTGGCTAGACATGCGGTTGACATAAGAGACTTTTTAAAGGGAATTTAAAAGGAGGGGTCCTTGTGAAATTCATTTTAGAAGGTGGAAAAATGATTGCAGCTAATACAGCTGGGTATATTGGAGAAAAGGCAAAAGAGGGTTCTTTTTTAGATCAATTAAATAATTTTAGTGATGCTATTGTAGGGAAGGAAATGGAATGGATTTTTAAGCCAGTTGGTGAATTTATGGTTGATATAGTAAGCGAATTAGGTCATTGGTTTATTCTAAATTTGCCCGATATTATGGGATATGGTGCATTGGTGACAGCTGGATTTATCATGATAGGTTCAATGACAAACAAAGGCGGAATGATGAAGCCGCTTGCCTATTTTGCAGGCGGACTTATCTTAGCAATATGTATATTAGGAGGGGCCTAAAAATGATACAGGGAGAAGGCTTTATTATATGCGATAAAGAAAATACAAACCTTCCTGTTTTGGCACAAAATGAATATTTGCCAGTATTATATGAACCTAAGAAAATAAAAAAATCCTGGTTTAAAAGAAAAGAGATATATTCTTTAAAACAATTTTTACAAGTAGAAAAAAACAAAATGGTTGTATATCGGATTATTCCTCATGCGGATGTATCTAATAATACAAAGCGTTTATGGCGGGCGATCCATAAGATGTATGAAATGTACGAAAGTATGGGAAGTCGTATAGAAAGAAAAGGGATTACATTTCATTATCGTGAAAAGGACTATTTCTGGTTTGATGTTGTTTTCAAACAGGAAAAGGGCCAGAAGAAAATTGAATTTTATGTAGCAACTAGCGAATATCAAGCATTAAAGCTTAAAAGAAAACTAGAAAACAAAATGAGTGTGACAATTAAGGAAGCGGAAATATCAGATTTGCAAATTTCTAATGAAAATACAATCGTACAAGAAATGCGATATTTGAAACATGACATCTTTTCTTTAAATACAAATAGCAACGATACAAAAACGCCTATTGGTAATATTTTAAGTGTTATTGATGAACTAAGTTATGATGGAGACATTTGCCGATTGAGTATTTGTAATGAAGCGGAAAACCGTCAGAAATGGGTAAAAAACGCTTCCTGGGCCATTGAAAAGTTAAAGAAGGGGAAACCACCCCAACGGGTTAATATGAGCGGCAGACGACTTGTAACAGGGGCTAAAATTGGTGTTGCGGCTGTTATTAATGAAATAAATGATTTATTAACTGATACATTCCAGGCGTTCTCGAACGCTTTTTTTAAATCAGATAAAAAATTTAGCAAAGAGCACATCATTAAAAAGGCACATACAACCGCTGATGAAGTTGGAACAAATCGTGTGAGTTATGACAAAGGAAATCAGCCTGTTTTTAAAACGCGTATACGGGTGGCCTCACATTCCCATGATCGGTTAACCAGGGAGACAATGGGGGAAACCTTAGCGCTTTCTATGATGGATTTATCAGAAACGAATGAACTACATGGCGTAAAAATAAGAATGAGAAAACGCCAAACAGAAATATTACAGGAATTAAATACATTCAAACTATCAAGCAAGACAAAGTTTGATCCGAATGTAAATTTGATGAGTACCGATGAAATGAGCAAATTAGCTTTGCAAATGCCTGTAAAAGAATTGCAACGAAAATATGCTGATGCATTGAGTGTAAAAAAGAAAGTTGAAATTGAGATACCAGCGATTATGCGGGATGAGAAAGGAATATTTTTAGGACATTCGGAATTGAAAGATCAAAAAATACCAATCTATATGCCAATAGATAATCCAGATAATTTTTATAGAGGTTACGTCTTTATAGGAGGACAGGGGGCTGGTAAAGATACAGCAATTAAGAATTTTGTTATTGAGGGAAATACAAAACATAAGATTAGTTTTATCATACCAGATGCAATTGTAGAAGAAGGTGGGCGGGGTATGGCAGACGGGATTCGTGATGCATTACCAACAGAAAACATTATTGATCTGGATTTAAACGACAGTGATTATATCCCACCTCTAGATTTAACAGAAGTAATTACAAAGCTAGGGCGGAACGGTGCTTCAAGATTTGCGGATGAAATGATTGATTTCATGCAAATTGAAGGATTAAGCCGAAGTGAAAAATATTTAACGGATGCGGCCAAAGCAAGTAAAGGAAGTCTATTTAATATTAAACGTATTATAGAAGATGAGGACTTTCGGGTAAATCGCATTCAAGAATTAGTGAATGAAGGGAATTTGCGTCTTGCGAATGAGCTGATACAGTGGGGAGATAATGAACAATTAGGGAATAAGTGTGATCCCATCATAACCAGATTAAACCGCTTTTTTGGGAATGAAAGATTGTATGATATCTTTGCACAAGACCCATTGAAAGAACTTGATTTTGGTAAATGGATGCAAGAAGGAAAAGTTATTATTTTAAGGGTTCCAAATGCTAGGGGATTAGGGGAACATGCAGTAAAAACCCTGGTTCACTGGATCACACTAAAAACCTTCATGACCAGGTTATTAATGAGTAAAAAAGAGCAAGAAAATGGGGCGTTTATCATTTTTAATGAACCCGAGCAATATGAAAGTGAAGGATTAACTAAATTGATGGGTAGAGTGGGTACAGAGGGCAGAAAAGAGAGACTAGGAAGCATCTATGCATTTCACCATTGGAACAAATTGAAACCGTCATTACAAGAGAATCTACAAGGTGGCGGCGTACAGCAATTCCTATTTATGAACGATCATACAAAGACATTTGAATTATCTAAGTATCGATTTGAGGATACAATTTCACTAGAACAAGCATATAAAATACCAGCACATCACGCGATTATCAGTGTAAGAGCTGGGGGAGAAATGCAACCATCGTTCATTTGTAAAATGGCGCGACCGGTTAAACCAAAATATGATAATAGCTTTCTAACAAAAAGGCATTCTCGCATGTATGGCCGATCCTGGACCGATCTACAAAAACAGTACGGATAAAGCAAAGGCACAAGGGCAATAGTTCTTGTGCCTATTTACATTTTCCAAAAGTCATGTGGTTGTGCGTAGGGGTCTATTTTTCTAATAGCTTTCAAGAGCTTTTTCATTACAAGGGGTGTTGGGATATACGTTTTGTCGCGACAAGCCTTTGTTAAAGTTGCGCTAGATATTTTTGTAGCTTTCAGTATCTCTTTTTGCTCAATCCCATGACGATCTAGCCATTTTTTAAAAAGAGTCTTATTATCTTTAAAAAACATATAACACATCTCCTAAACTTGTTAATTTATTTACAAGTTTGGACATATATTTCAGAAAATATTCTACCCATTATTTTAAAAACTTAAATTTCCGATTAGAATTTCATAAATTCATAGAGCAATCAGACGAATGATTTTGTTAATTTTATGCTTGGAATCTGGTATACATATAATGCAAAGATTTGACTTAGGCATCATACAACAAATCTTTGCAAGGCGGTTTCCAAAAACATTTTGACATTTACACGCAAGAAAATATAAAAAAAGATTTAAATTGCAAACAGCAAATTAGAATTTAGTTTTGAAGAAAAATAATTTGTGAGTAGAACAAAAATAAAGACGCATGATGTAGTTTTTCATCATGCGTCTTTATTTTTTGAAAAGAGCCTAGACCAGAATCCTTGTTTTTGCTCTTGGGTAGATGCTATGAGCTTTTGTGATTCACGCATTTCATCAAAATCTCGTTTCAATTGTTCATATTGCAATAATAGGTTTTTATTTAGCTCGTTAGCAGACTGTAATTCTTGGAGAATTTGTTGATTTGTTTTTTCTTGTTCTTGAAGTTGTCTCATAAAAGTTTCTAAAGTTTGAGCGACTTGTGAGCTATTCAAAGTTAGTTCATTTTCTTGATGAGCGGGGGGCGCCCAATCGCTCGTTTTTTCTTTAAACTCTTCTACAACAGCTGTTGCGGCCTCTTCTTTTTTTACTTTTTGTTTTTTGGTCAAATACCTATACTTTTCTAATGCTTGTATATCTTGAGCGGTAAATGCGCGACTGTCATTTGCACCTTTTGCGAATTTATACCCGCTCACTTCTAGTTCATTCGCCCAGCGCTTTAAAGTGCTATCAGATATTTGTAGTTTTTCAGATACTTCATGTGTCCAGTAAGCGCGTTCTTGTGATGTGGTATCATTCATATGTTTATCCTCCCTCGCTCAAAGGTCGTTCAATTCCAATTTTGAAGTGTAATCTTTGTTTAATCAAGTCTTTGTAAGTATTTTCTTTAATAATCTTCATGGTTTTCAAATTCATGGAAAGATATTCATAGTAAAAAAGAGTTGCTCTTATAAAAGAACAACTCTTTCTTTGCTTTATGCATATGGATCATCTTCTAAATC
>NZ_JXIS01000126.1:0-1063 GCF_000836715.1 Bacillus sp. L_1B0_5
AAGAATCGCACACCATTTATTAGAATGCCAGTTGAATATTTTAATCCCGTTGAGGAATCCACTTTTATTTTAGAAAAATTAGGGAGGCAATATGACGATCTATTGAGCATAAAAGAAAATGGGTGCTGGTACCTAACAGTGAACAAGAAAATATATAGTGAAAAACGTCTAGGGATAGCCGCCTGTTTAGCCGCTGTTGACACTGTAAGAAACAATAAGTAGGGATTTGATTTTAAGGAAGAAATACAAATTTAAATTATAAATAGGGGGAATTAAAATGTTACATGCAGTTATGCAAGAGCAAAATTACTGGAAAGGCCAGAAACAGAAATTCCGAAAAAATAATAAGAAGTTATTAATTTCATTAGAACCACATTTGCATGAAAGATTGGAAGAGTTCGCATTGTATAACGAAAATTTAGATCAAATTGCATCGGAGTTAGTAACAGAAGGTTTAGACTATATCTATATGGAGGATATACCTGTAAGGCAATCTCATGCTTTTCAGCATTTTATCGAATTTGAATTAACACCATTTCAACATAAGCTCTTACAACAATTAGCGATCAAACGAGGATGTTCAGCAAGAAAAATGGCATATACAATATTACGTTTTATGCTCAAAACAAAGTAAAAGAATCCAATCATAAAAGAAGGATTCTTTCACCAGGTATTCGTTGGCAAATGACTTCACCAGGGAATTGAGTCTGGATCACTCAATTCCCTTTTTTATGTTATAAAAAAGAAGGTCATTTGTCAAAATCATTTGCTATAGAATCACAAATGGTTTTTTAGAACTTACACAGAACACTTTCAGAACGTATTTAATTTGTTTGCCCTTTACCTCTTAGTAAAATGAAACCCTAAGATAATCATAATAACATAAAATATAAAGTTTTTGTCTCACATAAATCTATTGATTTTGTATGAAATTTTTATATACTAAAAGTGAGTTTCCGACTGTAATTAGGCGGCACTTTTATAGTAATACCAATCTGTTGTATGTACGTAAAAAGAGATCGGATATTCCGATCTCTTTTTCCAGGCTGTGGAGAAAGTCTTC
>NZ_JXIS01000127.1:0-2467 GCF_000836715.1 Bacillus sp. L_1B0_5
GGATATGATCGGGATGAATATCCTATGGCCATGTGCCGCGAGGGCGGAAAAGGTGCTGACATTAAATATATAAAACCAGCTGATAATCGCGGTGCGGGATCGTATATAGGTAATAAAGTGGAGAAAATACCTGACGGGGAAAAAGTGAAAATTGTTGTGAAATAAAGGGGTTAGGGTTATGACAATTATAAAACTGTCTTGTATTTTCTTTATAGTCACATTCCTGTTATGGCGTTTTATAAGGGCTTTATATCGTTTTTTAGAAAGAAAAGCTCAACTAATAGAGGAAAGACAGGAAAATACAAAGATTCAACTTAGAGAGTTACGCAAAGACGCGTTTGAAAATAGATATGATGAAATTTATTGCAATGATTCACCACAATTTAATAGTAAACAACGTAAGAAATCCACAAACTCTTCAACGCATTTGGATGATAATCCAGATTATATATCATCTATTTTAGCCGCATCTACATTCCACTCACATCATGATAACTCATCAAGTAATTGTGCTGATTCTTCTTCAAATGATTTTGGAAATTCAAGTTGTGATTAGCTAGTAATGAGCTATATATATTATACAGATGAAGAAGGATAAAGATTGAGAGAAGCCGAAGAATCATTGTAGCTGCATATCTATCAAGCTAAATTATAGGAGGTAACAATATGGAAAATCCGTTTCTCATTGGAGCAAGTTTTAATAATCATAAACCAGGTATGAAATTATACTTACATGAGGATTATAAAACTTTGCGAAAAGGTGACATCGTAACAATCCATGAAATGAGTGGATTTGATAAAGAAACAAATCAGTTTGAATACCCTTTAGGATTAGGAGAACTGTTTTTTGTTACTACAGAGGGGATAAAAATAATCTGGAATAAAGTTTCGATTTCTTGTTATATAGAAAGAGATGACACTACTTCATTTTTAGAAAAGATGGTTCAACATTATAAAGTTGCTGCAGAGAGTAATTTACAGGATTCATCGTTTGAATGGAACCAGGATAATTATGATCAATATTTGGAAGAAAAATATGAAACATTAACTGAATTAGTATTAGAGTATGAATATGAGCGAATTGAAAAAGAAAAAGTTACTGCATAATTTCAAACGAAATATTTGAAGGGAAAAAGGTCCTATCTTGATAGGGCCTTTTTATTTGTCGAAAAAATTCGAAATAAAAAAATGAAAAATAGTTGAATCTAGGACTTATAAGTCTTATAATTAAAGTATAGAAAAGCTTAAAGAAGGAGGATGAAAAATAAAATAAGCCATTATCAATGTGATAAATGGCTTCGGAATGATATTAGGATTTATCATGGGGAACCTAGGAATTCCCTCCAATCCTTCTACACATATTATAGCAAAAGTATTGTGGAGGGAAAATATTTATGAAAGCAATTGATAACTACATGACACCTAGTGAAGCCGCATTCTATTGGAAGATACCAGATTCAACTTTAAGGAACAAGTTACAAGAGGGGCTTTCTCAAAAAGCGGATCAAGAAAGAGAAGTGATGATTCAACAAGGTTTAATCAAATACTTTATTAAGCCGAATGGAAAGAGAAAAGAATGGATCATTACTTCTGAAGCAATGATAAAGTGGTTTGGAGAACGAAAAAACTAATATTTTAAAAGAAAGATGTTCCCTAGCCTGCCAGCTCAAAAAACATCTTTCTCTAATACAGGATCATAATTTAAGAAAGGAAGTATGGCTATGAAACAAATCCTTATTAAAATTACGTCTGGTGAGCCTATTTTAACACAACCTCACCTTAAATTTAAATTCCTCAAAAAATTTTACTTATATATTTCAGAAAAATACAAAAAATTAAATCGTTATTTTGGTATTGAAGAAAATGTTTCTGATCAAATTTGGTTTTATGGTTTCTTTGCAACCTCCATTTTTATGATGCTTTTCACCTACTTATTTTCGGGTATCCTATATGGATTTTAGAGGAATCCATATGGAAGAACGATTATTTTTAAAAACTGCCCTCTAGAAAGGAGAGAGAGCATGATCCGATCATTAAAAAGTGCTATGCAATTTATTAGTTTGATTTTAATTAGTGCGCTGATTGCTGTTAGTTTAGTAAATTAATAAATTATTAATTTTTATAAACAAGGAGCGATAAAACATTGAAAATGATGGTGTTAGCATCCGCTTTATTCATTATAGGTTATTTTATTGGAATGCCAAAAGCCTACTTAAGTAAGAACAAATGGAAAGTTATATCATTCATAGGAATTGCTGTATTAAGCATTTGGATAATTTTTTGTGTAGCTCATTTAATGTCAACTATTGGGCAGTAGTTTTTAAAGGGAGGCGAAAAAATGAAAATCGGCGTATCTGTATGGAAAGTTCTTTGCAAAGAAACAAAGTTGAAATTGCTTCAAAATGCCATGCAAGAAAGCAAAAGCCGCTTTACAAAAAAGGCCCTTTCCATTGCTATAAAGCAACAG
>NZ_JXIS01000128.1:0-28100 GCF_000836715.1 Bacillus sp. L_1B0_5
CACCTACTCACTTCGCGTTCCTTGAGGGAGGAGTTTTCTTGGCTAAAATGATAAATTAACACGTATGTTGATTAACCAAAGTAATACAGTTTCTTGATTTATCGACCTGTAGAATTCAAGTGTTCCTTTCAAACTAATTTTCCACTCAATTGACAAGATGTGTTCCCATTCTAATGGAGAAATATATTTCAATAATTCTTCATTAAGATGGGAATTAAATAACTCAACTTTCGCACCTATAAAATAAGCTGGGAGATTTACCTATATTGAATTTAGAGTCTATCAATTGTGTACTGTACAACTTGAGTAAAATGAAAAACACCTCGATCCTTGGTATAGTGAGATTACCTAGAAATCACTATCACAGAAGAGGTGCCTTAACTACAATAGCTCAAAATAACCAATATCATCAACTACCAAAAGAACTTAATTCTATTTTTTTCGAGCTTGAAGATCCAGCTAAGGATGCAGTCTATCGCTTCTTATAAACGGTGCCAATGTTCAATTGGCGCCCTTTCCTGCTGCTGTTTAGTATGAATGCGATTAAAAAAGTAACTCGAATTACGAAAAAAAACGCTCCAAAGTGTTGATTGTGCTTATCATCGTAACTGCAGTAAAAAAGTTGAATTGCTAGCACACTATTTTGAAACCTTGGTTAACTATTCCACCTTTGAAGTATTTCCTGTTTTTAATCAATGAGTAAGGGGCAAAATTTAAAGTATATGGTGGCACTATTTGTACTTCTTTCTGTAATCTCTACTCATTGAATAAATTTAGAGCTATCACTCATGCCTTCAGTTGAACACCCCGATGACTGAACTAAGATAAGTTATGGATGAAGCGCCCGTGCCATCGCATCAAAATAATTCTGACTGGCACGCTGACTCACTTCAGCTTCAGGCACAAATACTTCAAAGCAATGGAAGCAGCCGGGGTAGAGATGAAATTCAACATCTACTCCTGCTTGTGCAAGTCGTGTTACATATTCAATAATTTCATCTCGGAATAAATCGAGTTGACCTACACATGTATAAGTTGGCGGTAGTCCTGCTAAGTTGTCTGCTCTTGAAGGTACCGCATAGGGAGATGGTTCGTTAGTATCGTTCTTCTTTCCCAAGTACATATTCCAAGCCGTTAAATTGTTTGATCTATTCCATGTTGCATTGTCTTCTATAATCTCATAGCTTGATGGTGTTATGTTGTGGCTATCAAGCATCGGATACAGCGGCATCTGAAAAATAATAGATGGACCTCCTTTATCACGAGCCATTAATGCAAGCGCTGCCGTTAGTCCACCGCCTCCACTTGCACCGGCAATCGCAACTCGATTCACATCAATTCCAAGCGAGTCTGCCTCATTTGTCATCCAAACCAAGCCTGCATAACAATCTTCAATAGCCGCTGGATAAGGATGTTCGGGCGCCAGTCGATAATCGACAGACACAACAACGCATTCAGCAGTCTGAACAAAGCGTTCACACAAAACATCGTCCATATCAGGGTGGCCCATTACGTATCCACCACCGTGAATCCACAGCATAGCTGGAAGTTTATCAAGATTCTTATTCTTCTCAACGGGTTCGTAAATTTTAACTAACATCTCGCCGGCTGCGCCAGGAATCATTCGCTTGGTCATGTTTACAAGCTCTGATTTTTCCAAATGTGGATTCGACAAGAGACTTCGACTCGCCTCTAAATCCCCCTCTAATTGAAAGCCTGGAAATTGTGAGAAAGCCTGTTTTAATTCTGGTAATACTCGACTGTCAATTTTCATATAGATTCCTCCAGTTAAATAATGAAACTTGATGTAATCCTTATGGAATAATTAACTGAATAGATGTGTCTCCTGTTCTCCTTCAGCTTCCCATTTGGCAATCTCCTCTCTTACACGAGGGGCAACTTCTGTTCCAAGCAATTCTATGGTACGCATGACCTGATCATGCGGCATGGTACTTAATGGTACATACATCATAAAGCGTGTAATCCCTACATGCTTACGAAGATGAATGATTTTTTCGGCGACTGTATCTGGATCACCAACATACAACGCCCCTTCAAAACTTCGTGCAGCATCAAAGCTGGAACGATCATAATAAGGCCACCCCCGCTCTTTACCAAGTTTATTCATGCCTGCCTGAGTGGAAGGGAAAAATGTATCTGCTGCCAATTCCGTATTCTCTCCAACAAATCCAATTGAATGAGATCCCACCTGAAGCTTTGATACATCATGACCAGCGTGAGCCGCTGCTTTCTTATATAGCTGTACAATTCGTGCAAAGTGCATTGGGCTACCACCAATAATCGCCAGCATAAGTGGTAATCCCAGAAAACCGGCACGGATAGCAGATTCCTGATTCCCACCGCTACCAACCCATATAGGTAAAGGGTTTTGAATAGGTCTTGGATACACACCTAAATTATTGATTGCTGGTCTATGTCCGCCTTCCCAAGTCACTTTTTCGGACTGACGTATTTTGAGCAGTAGGTCCAAATGTTCTTCAAACAGTTCTTCATAGTCTTTCAAGTTATAGCCAAATAATGGAAAAGATTCGATAAAGGAGCCACGACCCGCCATAATCTCTGCGCGTCCATTTGAAATGCCATCCAGTGTAGAAAAATCCTGAAAAACGCGCACAGGATCAGCTGAAGAAAGCACGGTTACTGCACTCGCGAGCCGTATTTTTTTCGTTTGTGGCGCCGCCGCTGATAGAACCATCGCTGGAGAGGATGCTGCATAATCCTTCCTATGGTGCTCACCAACACCAAACACATCAAGTCCTACTTGATCAGCAAGAATGATTTCTTCAACAACTTCACGTAATCGCTGTGCGTGACTTATCACTTCACCACTATGAACATCTGGTTTCGTTTCTACAAAAGACGTAATACCTATTTCCATTTGTTATCTCTCCTAGTCCAATTAGATTTTAAGTAAAAAAAATTAATTATTTCCTTTATGGTAGTAACGTGTTTCTCATATTGGCTAACACACGTTTATTTCATAAAATCTTAACGTCTGGTCATAGCCCAAAAAAGAAGAGCTAAAGCACTCACAGAGGCTCCGAGTAAGGAAACCCCTCCCCAGCCAAAGTGTACGTATATTTGTGTCGACGTAATTGAACCACCAGCACTGCCGATAGAATAAAACACCATATATCCAGCAGTAAGTCGACTCCGTGCTTCTGTATGCAATGGAAGGATCATGGTTTGATTCGTTACATGTATTGCTTGTACGGCCAAATCAAGTAGAACTATCCCTATCACTAATGCGATTAATGACTGCTCTATATAGCTGATGAACAACCATGAAATCAATAATAGAGCTAAAGCAATACCTGTCGTTCGTTGTCCGTAACCTTGATCGGCCAATTTCCCTGCCCGTGCCGCAGCCAAGGCACCAGCGACACCTACAAGACCGAATGCGCCAATTGCACTATGAGATAGAGCAATTGGCGGTGTACTAAGTGGCAGTACTAGTGAAGTCCACAAAATGCTGAAATCAGCAAAAATCAGCATGGCTAGAACGGAGCGAACGCGTAACGTTCGTTCTTGAATAAACAAAGCAAGCACCGATCTAATCAACTGAGGATAGGATAGCGATTTTACCTCGCGCTCAACATTGGGCGACATCTTTATAAACATAAAAACCATTAAAAGCATGAGCGCTGCAGAAAATAGATATACAGAACGCCATCCCGCAACATCTGTTAATATACCAGCAAAAGTACGTGCGAGAAGTATGCCAATAACTATCCCACTTGTTACAATGCCAACGACACGTCCTCTTTCTGTAGGGGAAGCGATGGTCGCTGCAAATGCTACGAGAGTCTGTGTCACAACTGCAAGCAGACCCACCAAAGCCATACCTACGAAAAGTACCATGCTGGAGGAAGCAGTACCTACTATAACCATAGCTGTTGTAGATAATAGCATCTGACCGACAATTAGACGTCGCTGGTTTAGCAAATCTCCAAGCGGTACGAGTAGTAGTAAGCCCAATCCATAAAAAATTTGTGTAATGGTAATAACAACACCAATAATGGAATGGTTAATACCAAACTCATTAGATAGTTGATCAAGCAACGGCTGTGCAAAGTAAATATTAGCAACAGACATTCCACAGGCAGTCGCAAACAATAATACCAAAGCGTGCGACATAGATGGCTGTTGATTCAAATTAGGTTTTGTTATGGAAGATTTATGACTTATCTTAGTGTAGAGTGGATCATCTTCTATATTTGTCTCTGTTTTGCACATACCTTAACCTCCGATCACATTAGATTTTCAACCATAACATACCGTTCAGTACAATATGATTACTGGTAAATATAACTTAGCCTTATTCATGCTGTCAACGTTTTTCGCACTAAAGTTAATGTTGCATTAAATGAATGGATCTTAATTTGACATAAAGAATAGCTAATTATATAATAATTACATACTGTTTGGTAATAAAAAAACAATTGTAATTACCTACACACCTATCCTAAAACAATTAATAAAATCAAAGTTTGAGGAGGAGAATTCTTAATGGCAAGAACCCGTGAATTTGATGAGGATCAAGTTTTAGATGCAGCAATGCAGTTATTTTGGGAGAAAGGATATGAGGCTACCTCCTTAAGTGATCTTACTTCTAGAATGGGCATTCAACGCCCTAGTATTTATTCAACTTTTGGAGATAAGAAAGAATTATTTGAAGCCGCACTTCGCAGGTATACAATGTCTCGGGCCTCTGATATACGAAATAGGCTTCAAAGTCACTCCTCTGTAAAAGAGGCATTTTCTATTTTCTTTGCCGATGTCGTCAATGAAGAATACGCAGGGGATCTTAGTAAAGGTTGTTTTTGTATCAATACAATGGTTGAACTAGCACCTCATGATGAGAGATTTGAAATTTTGACAAGAGAACATCAAATGTACCTCGCCGTCATTTTTCAGGAGACAATCGAACGAGGAATCCAATCAGGTGAGCTGGAATTCAACACAGATGCAAAGTCTTTGGCACAGGCACTGATTGTAGCGTTAATCGGTCTAACGGTTATGATGAAATCTCGCCCCCAACGTTCATTTGTGGACAATGTAATAGCAGCGACGCTCACATTACTTAAGTGACATAATTGTATTTAAAAGTACGAAAACCATACCTTTATAGGGGTAACATCAAATCTCCATCAAGCTACAATTTTATAGTACCCCCAGAACGAAATTTTGTGCTAACTGGTAACAAAAATGCTCATTTTTTCATTTCAGGGTAATTCTGAATTCTTAAGTTGATGGGTATGTGGCGCTACTCCTAAAAATCTCCCTTTAAATAAGAGCACATTTTCTGTAAAGGTATAATGTTAATCTATCATTTAATTACTATAATATAATGTTAATTATGGTAATAACGTCGTAAATCCTTATCTCCCTAAGATCACCCACCACTCTCTGTACTAGTAGGAAGTAATTTGTATAATTCTTCCTTATGTTAACTAAAATACTTATTTTTTATATTTTCTTATTGTTTATATTTTTATATTGTTATACAATGTTTCATTTCTTTACTTATATGCGATTAAGATATATCGGAATTAGAAAAATGGATCTTTCGAGATTCCTTTTTCTAATTAAAATAAAAAGCAGCGGATTCGCTAACTATCCATATTTCTCGCCTCACAGTGATCCCTTTATGTTATTTTATTATATCTTCTCTTTTAAATCCGTTTATTTATATGTACAATTATAAATGACCACTAACATTTTGAATCACGGTGACAATCATGTGGATTTTTGGTTCATTATTGATCTCTACTATCTGTTCAACAATCCTTTATTTTGGAATGCCTTTTCTTTCTACACTGGATTCACAGCAGAACATACATAATACTGGGTTAACGGAATCATAGCCTTGGTTTTCCTTCTATTCTTTATCCTAAACACGCTAGGAGTTGATACATATGTGGAAAAAGATTAATAATTATAAGTTTCACCTAAAAGATTTGAAATTTATGACTTGGCTATTCCCAATTATCGGTTTATTATACGCTTATGAATTCTTCTCTGGTCTAATGTTCTACCAGGAGGTTTATTGGCTCAAGTTAATATGCATGATAATAATGATTATAGGATTTATAGATATTAGAAAAAAACTTAAAAACAAAGATTATAGAGCCATATGAATCAGTAAAAACTCTTGAACTCATTTTCAAATCATTACATTTTACTTTGGGGACTTACTTAATTAAATAAAGCATTATCAGGAGAATCTGCAGTTCTGCAGTTTTTTTTGTAAAGTAAAAAAGCATCTTATTTATATGCGCATCATTCTCTTTTTTCTACATAATAACAATACCAATTACGATGCAGCCTCCCCCTAATAATATGAATAGTTGTGGCAAATTAAAATCTAAGGAAATAAGATTGACAAGATGTTCAAAAGCTAAGCTAACTTTTTCTTTCGATCTGCCACCTTCTACTTCCCTGATCTCATAAATTAAGGTCAAACAAATAATAAATATCCCTATACCAATTAAGTATATACCCAAAATTCATACATCCTTTTTTAAAATGATATTCCCATAAAAAAATATATAATATCATAGATCCTTATTTAAATATAAAATAGCAGTGGATTCACTACTTTAATTTCTATATAACTTCTTTTTCTTTTGTCCTCTTATAAAGAACTTTACGACTTACACCAGTAACTTAACATATCTTCTTAACTGTATATCCATTTTCTTCACGATTAGCAAGCAGCTCTAAAGCGTGCTCCATTATACGTCACTTTGTTTAGCAAGGTCTATACCTTCTCGTTAGCACATCTTAATTTTTTGTTCGTTTGTTTTGTAATATTAACAACAAATAAGACGCCTCCCAGGTCAAGGAAGCGCATCCGATAATTGCTATAAACTTGATCAAACTTATTTATCTTCACATTATTTATTTCTTTGCTTCCATACCCCATTATCTTTACGATAAGTATTCTTACCATCCATGAGGTCAGCTGTATTACCCGGAATGCTATATTTCTTATTCTTTTTATTAGCCTTCTTTTTCAGCCTTTTCTCTTCTTTAATAGCTTGCAAATCCGTCTTCCATTGTTTCAACAAATCCTTTTCATGTCGCATCGAATTTGTACCCCTTGGATTAAAATGTGAACCAAATAATTAGATTCTACCTATTTATATAGATATCCTTCAATCCAATGTACCAATTTATGTTTTTCCTTTTAAATAGACCAACAATATATTAAAATATCCTATATATCCAAGGAGGTTTGTCATGCTCAACTTTCATAAAGAATTACCCCTATTAGGATTCTTTTTGTTTTTATACAGTTTTATTGGTATCATCTTTTTATTACTATTCCTTAGCGTGTAGTAACAATGCAATGCGTATAAATATATGTTTTATGTGTAACTTCTATAAAAGAAGTAAAAAGCACCTCTGTAGAATGATTAATATATACTATATATTAATATTGAATAGCTTTATTCATAAACTTTTTAAATCAATAAATATACTAGCTGAAGCCGATCTATATCCGATGTTTTTTCCTATAGCATTAATAGTAATTTCCACTAAATGAAGTTGCACATCATCTTTTTCAAAAATTCTCCCCTTTAACCACACCCTATTTAATCCCCGTTTATAACCATAAATTATATTAACATTAATATAATTTATGCACTTTATGAAACATCAAGTGTTTCAAATACAATATTTTTTAAAGCTCTCCTACCTTTCCGTCAGCAAGCTTTTTTTAATAACTATTTTGTTTAAATTCACCTTAATTCACATCTAGTTTTCTTAGCATTCAAATTAATAACGGTATAATATAATTAAACTATTTGTATGAGAGGTGATTATTATGAAATGGAAACAAAAATACAATCCGAAGTATCTCTTTTACCGCATGTATAGTTATGTTTATAATGTCCTTGATGATATATCATGGTCTTTAAAATAATTTAGATTGCTATGAGTACACATTTGCAGTATGTTCTTTTCCAATCCGCTATAAAGTTAGGAATAATAAAGGTGCTTTATTATATGTGTTTTCTCCAAACCGTCTTAAGAATAATGCAGTTTTTTAATTTTTCAATAGTACTTACTAAGTATTTCTGTTAATATTTAATTACCGATATGTGTATCAACTGGCCTGTGCTTCTGTACGGGCTTTTTTGATGCTTTCATGCTTCGTAATACCCAGGAACCTGTCTTAGTATTCGGGAATTCTACTAGATTCCCGAATACTAAGACAAACAAAATCCTGCCCTATTACCTCTATAAAGACACCATTGCAAATATAATCCCTTATAGCTTCTATAGATTATCAACTTTTTCATAATATTTATCAGAGTTTTTTTATATTCATAATTCTGTAAAATCTTTATATAACGTTTTAATACATTACGTGTTAAACTTAAAACATTCCAAGAAGTCCTTTACTTTTAGAATCGACAATTCTTCAATACCCTTAGTCTTGCCCTGCATCCCCTGCAGGGCTTTTATCATTTAGCTAAAATTGACCTTTTGTACGTTTCTTCAACCTTTTATGTGCTGTTATATACCCCTTTAGCTCTTAAATTCTTTATGATCCACAAGATTTTCTTTCGTTCGTATTCATCTCTCTGATATTTACCCATTATATCCTATCCTTAATAATCCGTTTATTGATGCGTTCCATAACTTTATCCTTAGTTAGATTTTCAATAACAACCTCTATTTTCCTAAAATTCAATTAAATATTTATAAATTTCTAACGAATATTAATTGATAGGAATCCCACAGCAAGAAATGGAATTTATTCTCAAAAGTTATTTAATTATTGTATCTGTCAAACTATTAATTAATTTATCTCTTCTTCATATTTTTATTGTTTTTTGACCACGGTCAAACAAGTAAATAAAATACACAAATAGGTAAGGAGCATTAGTATGATTATACAAGAAAAATTATCTTTTTCAGATCTAGATTCATTAGATTCAACTACAGATTCCATAATGGACGCGTTTAAAGATCTTTATGGAATACTTCCTGATGAAATTGCAGTAAATAATGAGACGTTTCCAATTCATAATAAACCCGCTATTACTGAATGTTATGATCACGCTTGTTATAAAATGCTGGGACCTTTTATATTTCGAGATCTTGAAAAACCTTCAATAGATGAAATAACCCTACAGGAACAATTTGTATGTAATCCTAATAATGAAGAAAAAGAGATTGTAGTGACAATAAAAGAACAATGGGCCAATATACAATCTTGGACTTCGAAATCTATTACAGGTTTAACTTTAAAATCAGATCTTATCATTGCAGGTAAATTTCAATCGGGTAATGAATTTCATATTTCAACTTTTGTAGGAGAAAGCAATTCAAAATCAATTCATACCTCTCCTTCAATTGAACATTCTATTAAAGTACCTCCAAATAGTAAAATGAAAATAGCAATGATAGGAACATTAATTACTGAGGTTCTACATTTCCGATCAATTATAACAGTACAAGGCATGTTTGGTGCATGTTTTCCACGTATGGTTCGTGGACATTATGTTGGGTTTAAAAGTGCTGGTCACATCCTAAATAAAACATTTGGAATGATTGAAGGATCCATTAACAATACAGCACTTCAGGATATTGAAATAAATATTAAAGGTATAGAACCTTATTCCGATAAACAAAAAGTGATCAAGTAGTAAAGTTGCAAAGTAAAAAAATATACTGTTTTTTGATTCTATATCATATATAGATCATTAGAATAAGGAAAAGGAAAAATCTATAGCTAACAGTACTTCAAAATCATTGAATGGAGGAAAATCAATTGTCAAACAAAAATGAGTTAGGTTTTTTCATTATTAGATTAGTATTAGGGTTAACTTTTTTTGCACATGGACTCATAAAATTTCAAGATGGCATTCATAATACGGAAAATTTCTTCAACAGCCTAGGAATATTTGATTGGCTTGCATATCCAGTAGCAATTCTTGAACTAGTGGGTGGAATTTTAGTTATTCTGGGGCTTTGTACACGAATTATTTCAACCTTATTTTCTTTACTTATGGTCGGAGCCATTATTACTGTGAAATTTGATCAAGGATTTATAGGAGGGTATGAATTTGATTTATTATTATTGGCTGTTTCTTTATTTTTTGTAGTAAATAAAAGTCAATCTATTTCATTAGATAGCTTACTATCGAATCGTAATAATAAACAACAACAAACTCTATAAATATAAAGTTTCTCCTCAACACGTAAATTCTTATTTTGCGAAGAAGCTTATTTATATGAATTACTCAATTTAGATCCGAAAAAAAACAAAAAGAACCCCTTATATTTCGAAAAATTTTTTTCAAAATATAAGGGGTTTATAATTTACTTTTACATTATTGTATAAAAAGGACTTCAACTTTCGGTTACATAAATACCTTCTTATCTTTTTTAAAACGCTCTGTATGCATTTTCTCAGTTGTTAATACCACTTTCTGTGGAATCTTATATAATGGTAGTTTATCTTTACAGAACTCTCTTAATCGCTTTCTAAATTCACTTACACTTTCATTTGTATTTAATTTAACCACAGCCTTAACCATTTGTCCTGTGATTGCATTTTTTTCACCAACAACAGCAACCTCTTCTACTCCATCCATTAGTTGTACTACATTTTCAACTTCAGCTGGAAATACTTTTTCTCCGCCAATATTTATAATCTCTGATTTTCTTCCTAAAATTTTAATATAATCTCCATCTACTTCCACCATATCTCCTGTCATAAGCCAGCCATCTTTGGTAAATGGACTTGGAGCATTAATATAACCAATCATTGTAGACATTGATTTGATCTGCAACATGCCATCCACAATTCTTGACTCAATATTCTCATCACTTAGTTTGATCCACAAAGAGTCATTAGATTTAGATTTCGAATATAAAACCCCATATTCTGATAACCCATACATTTGTGTAATTTTAACATGAGGGAATATTTCGTTTATTTTACTTAGTGTAGCCTCAGGCATAACTTCTGATCCATAAGAAATAGTCTGTAAACTATTTAAATTATACTTTTTATAAACCTCGCTCAGTATAAGTAAATTTATAAAAGTTGGTGATGCAGGTAAAGCTTGTACCTGATGTTTCTCAATCATGTTACATACTCGATTAGGGGTACGATCATCAATTATTACCAAACATCCTAAGCTAGAAATAATTTGGAAGAGAGTATTAACCCCTCCAATATGATCAAATAACATAAATGGTATAACACGTTTTGCACTCCTTGCGACACTGTACTTCTTTTGAAGTAATGTAAAATCATGTACAATTGCTTTACTACGTCCAGTTGTACCAGATGAAAACAATACTAATCCTGGATGTTTTAACTTTTTCAGTTGTAATAATAATTCATTTTGAATGTAATCCCTTTGGATATTGATTATTTCAAAGCTTCCGCTTTCAACTTTAATTACATTTTCTAATTCAACTATTTCATAGTATTCTTCCTTCTTACTGTCAACCAAAGAATTTAAGATTGGTACTACAGTACATCCTAATTCAATAAGTGCTAAAAACATTGCTATAGAGTATGGAGAATAATCAGCTTCCAAAGAGACTGTTGTATAATCTATCTTTCGATGTTCATTTAACTCCCTTGTATAAATCTTTATTTGATTTAGAAACCACTCATATGTGTAAGTTTTCTCCTTCCAAACAATGGCTTCGCATTCTTTATTCATTTCAAACCTTTCAAATAAAAAATCAATATACATACCTAACCTCCTTTTAAATTTTCTTCTTTAATATTTTGTTATGTTAGTGATTTTAACTGTTCCTGGCATTCTAAAATATACGCAACTAATGCTTCTATTGTTTTAAATGGGCTATTATGTTGTGACATTGTATCTAAATTCACCAAATCAACTGATAAACCCAATTCATCTTCTAAGCCTTGTTCAATACTTACCAGTAAAGATACCAGCCCTAACGAATCTAAATACCCCTCCCAATCATAAAGATGTGCTTTCAAGCCTTTTTCAAGATCAATTTTATTTTCAATATTTTCATTCACTTCTTCAACACAGCACAATACAATCTGAATAATTTTTTCTTTATTTGTATCTTTCAAGTAAATACACTCCTTTTATAAATCATCTTTTTACTATGAAGATTCCCTTCCAGCAACTCTAGTACTGTATAACATGAACACTAAATACACTTCTTCTACTGATAAAGTTTGTCAGTATACGTAGTAGCCTTACTCTACTTCTCTCAATTATCTTTTCCCTATTAAGATTGAAGACTATAATTATGTTGCAGAAGAAATAAAATATTCTCATGTAAGATACACTCTCTATTAATAATATCCATCATTATCAAATTAAAAGATTCGAGATCACTTAAATTACTATCTTTTTTTAATAATTTAATATGTGCAATCTTATACAGTCTTTCCCATGATTGTTTTATATCCATTAACTCACTAGTAATATGAATAAATTTATCTTTAAATAACTCGTTCATGTCTATAAGTAAGTCATATAAAAAATATCTACTCCATCTCATATCAAATAAACATTTCAAATACAAAGGGAACATATTTCTTTGTTTATGAAAATCTTCATTTATATTTTCTTTAAGTTCCAGGGCTGCAATCTTACCAAAATAATATATCTTATTGTTTTTTTGCATAATTAAACCTCGAACATACTCACTTGATATTTTTTTTAGTGTTCTCAAAAAAATATCTTTAAGATTTTCCATGCTTATTTTTTCCTGTATAATCACATCAATTGATGAGTAAGATGAAATTCTTTCTATACCTTTTGCTTGAGCCAATTCAGGTATAGCTTTTCCTCCTTTCCAAAAAGAATGAAACTCCTCCATTGATATCTCGCCCATAAATTTATTAGGAACTGGATCTTGAACAAATACTCTATCCTCTGTAAGTTTGTTAATTGCGAGGTAATGGTCTGTAACATATTTATCCGTATGGACATCTATATGACTTTTTATAAATTTGGGGTTCAAATAATCATTACTATATGGTAGAAAAAAGGTGCTTCCTAAGGCAATAAATACTTCTTGACGATTCAAACATTCTTTTATATATTGAAGCCCCTTTTCAAAATTAGAATATACATGTTTCTCCATACGAAATGTTTGATTATATTCTAACAACTGTGTATATCTTGCTACAGAAGGTATTGATGTGATAGTATCCATACGATATGATGGTATACTATATAACTCTTCATTCGCTATTAAACTCATGTAACTAACGCTACCCATACTTTTTAATTTATCGTGAAGAATTGGTATATAGCATGAATAATAATAAGGGACATCAAAAGTTGGAATTAATTCTTTCATTTTCACTACAGCACTCACCCCATATTTATTTTTTTACAGCCCTATCCATTTCTCAACAGTATAATTCAACTGTAAGTCCTTAGTAGCTTTAAATTTTCTATTTGGAATAGGTTGTCCTAATTTATCCACTTCAAAGAGCCTAAAGCCTCTTGAAAACTTAAACCTGCATGCAAGGTCCCTTGGCACTTTAAAATTCCCTGCAAAACGATTTTTTTCTATTCTATCTAGTATCATGCCTACACTCATATAAATTCGTTCACCAACTGGTGTATTTCCAGGTACTTCGACTGTTACAGAAACATCTACAAATTCTGATAATGTTTCTATTACCTTATATTTTTTAGGTATTCCTTTTACACCTTGTGTCACAAAGGTAACTTCGGCTTCTCCTATTTTCTTAGGTATAATTGTTCCATCCCCCATAACCTCTAGCACGTCTGGGTTATCAACTAAAAATACACCATCTAAAACACTCATTTCAAAACCACTATCGTACGTAACAATTGGATTAATTTTCACTTTCATTCCAGTTAATCCAACTACATCTCGACCATCTAATGTAACATTAACTATATTGCCAACATCTCCAAAGAAATATATTAATGGTAGATGCATACGTTCTCCCCAGTCTTTCTCAAAATGTGCACCATTTGGATCCTGATAAAAAATTAAATCATCTCTATATTTGTAACCATTTTCCAATAAAGTTTCTGCAATATCTCTCACATGTTTTACCAAGAAAAAACCTTCCGCACTACCTATATCCATCCATATTTTTAAGTCTTTTTTCCCTTCATACATTTCATATAATTTTAATTCCGAATGATCATCTTCAACTTTCACAAAGAATGGAGATAACATCCCAATTTTCCCAAACACTTCAGGATTGCGGAAACCAATATTATAAGTTGATAAACCACCTGCTGATGAGCCTATTAGAGCTGTATTTTCAGCATTAGTCAATGTTCTAAAATTATAATCAATGTAAGGTTTCACCTCATTGATTATAAACTTTTCATATAATAACCCTGAGCATTCTATATGTTTATCTGGTGAAATAAAATGACAAAACTCATTATTTTCTATGATTCTTTTATGTGCTATACCTACTATTATTATCTCTTGAATTTTACCTTCATAAATTAGCATATCAGTCGTCTTGTGGACATTCCATGATTCATCATTTTTTATTACTGGCTCAAACAAGCGCTGCCCAGCATGCATATATAATACAGGATACTTTTGGTACGAATTGCTTTCATAACCAGGTGGTAAATATATAAATAGTTTCCTACTATTCTCAAGTATTTCAGAATGAAAATTTTCAATCGTAATCACTTTAGAAGCTCGTTCCATAGTAACCTCCAATTTTATATTTTTCACTTTCATTAATACAGTTCTTTTCTAGTTTTTTCTTTAAAATCGTACCCTTTATTAACTTTTAAGAGAATTTTTCAGTATAAGCTTTTGTTTTAGCTACCAGAATAAAATCCCTCCCCGATTTTAATTGCAATTGTAAAAAAAGTAGCCCCCTATAGTTAAGACTCCACCAAGATAGTTTTTTCTGCAGTTTGCCACTTTACAACCACTTCTCCAGTTCCAAAACTCGGGGTCCGATACTTATGATTCTCTCCGCCTTCAATCAATAGTGTGTTATTGATCTTTCTAATAAATTTAAATTCAAGCAAGGTATCAGCCGGAACACTTATATCAAAATAACCCGTAGGAAATTGATACATTATTTGATTAAAAAATGGCCCTACTGCCTTGCAAGGATTCATATTCCCTAATGAATATGTGTTCCCCATTATAAAAACTTCACTCTCTGGTATTTCATATCCATTTTCAATAACAAATCGAATACAAACTTGCTTTGTATTGAAGACCTCTACATGTTTATAGATATTACTTCTAGTTCCTGTATCTGTTACAACAGTAATTTCATATTTACCATCGTTCACTGCTGGAACTTTTACTTTTATACTAGTATGTGACCATGAAACAACTTCCGCCTCTTTTTCCTCAAATAATACTGATCCTTTTTTAGAAGTAAAACCACATCCTTCAATACAAATCATTTGACCAACTGTTGTCATTTTATGTCCCACAGTTCCTATTAAAGGTATACTATTTACTCCTTTATGGTGCCAAACATGTACTGATCCAGGTCCAAGCCATAATGAATCTATATTATTATTTTCAACTCTAATTGCTTCACCATCTAAAAGGCCATCTAATATGTCCTTATACTTTCTAGAAGGAAGAATTGTTTTAACATCTTTTATTTCATATCCTTCTGTTAAATTTCGATTCAACGCTATTAATACCACATCACTTCCAAAGTACCTTTCATATACATAAATATCATCCGTTATATATCTTTCTTTGGTATTTCCATATGAAAGTGCATAATTTAAACTACGAAGCGAAGATAAAGATTGTATTATCTTAAAGTTATCTGTATTCACATCAAAAGATTCCATTTGGCCACGATTGTCCGGATCTCCATTTCCAACCATATACTGCTCTGTACCGTAGTATACAGAAGGTATTCCCCTTGAAGTTAACAAGAATGCTAATGATTGTTCTATTCTACGTTTACTTTGTCCATTAATGTGAAAACGGTCCATATCATGATTATCAATAAAAGTAACAAGATTATTTACATCATTATAAATTTGGTAAGTTTCTTCAATCATTTTGTGTAACCCATGCATGGAATCCATTCCATCTCGAAAAACTTCACGTACTTTATGAGCAAAACTAAAGTCTAATAAATTCATACCACTATTATTTGCAAAATGAACATTTCTATGGTCATACTCATTCGGATTGATATACCATTCACCAAAAATAAATACTGGTCTATAATTATAGATTGAATTTAGCCAACTTTTTTGCCAGCCATATGACATGTGCTTTACTGCGTCAACTCGTATACCATCTATTCCTTGGTCTAGCCATAGTTTAATAGCTTCTTTAAAATACAAATCAATAGCTATATTTTGGTGATTTAGATCTGCAAGATCAAATAAATTACGATAAACTCCGTCTTCATATTCTTCAAAATCCGTCCCACCATTATGATGAAAATAATGATTGTAATCATTATCGTATCCACCAAGTAATAATCCATTATCATATAATCTACCATTTTCAGCATAGGTCGCATCATCATGTAATGCAGGAGAAGTGTGATTAGGTGCAAAATCCATAATAATTTTTATATCTTTTGCATGAGCGGTTGTTATTAAGGTTTGAAAGTCTTCAAATGTCCCAAAAAAAGGATTTGTTCTTTTAAAATCACGAGCCCAATATCCATGATATGAAGTACTTCCTACCAAATCATTTATTGGAGTAAAGATATTTTCTACTGGTTGAGATATCCATAATGACGTCACACCTAGTTCAGTAAAATAATTTGTATTTAATTTTTCAATAATCCCTATCCAATCTCCACCAAAGTATTTCTTTTTATTTTTCCTAGATTCATCATATAATCCCCCTTTGGGATTATATGATGGGCATCCATTATGGAATCTGTCCGTTACAATTTGATATATTATATCTTTAGAAAAATTAACGTTGTTCCTATTCACCTTAAGCTTATCTTTTTCTTTCAAATGACA
This sequence comes from Bacillus sp. L_1B0_5, assembly GCF_000836715.1. Taxonomy (NCBI): domain Bacteria; kingdom Bacillati; phylum Bacillota; class Bacilli; order Caryophanales; family Bacillaceae; genus Bacillus; species Bacillus sp. L_1B0_5. Next base: position 16,986 of record NZ_JXIS01000128.1, read on the forward strand.
ACCTCCATCCCATAGAAGCATTTACCAGCTATTTTCAAACGTTTAGCACTATACCCTTAAGTACTATTTGAAAAATAGTTAAAATATATTTCGCCCCCTAACTAGTAACTCATGTTTCGACTCAATTTTTCATACAAAATAATGTCTACAAGTGGGTTCTATATTTGTCCTATAAACTGTACCATTTGATTTATGTCGAAGTAAGGGAAAAAATGTCATTATATAGGGAGGATGAATATAGAAAATTCTTACATAGAATTATGCTTACAAAATATAGCCCCAATAAAATACATAGACAAAACATTTTTTATTTGGTAATATTCACCTGAAAATATTTGGTAAAACTTTATGCGGAGAGGAGTATTAAAAATAAATACTAGATTATTAATAAAAATACTATTTATACAACTAATACCAATCTTATATTCCAAAATAAATTATAAAATATAAATATAGCTTCCGATCTTACAAATATTAAAAACCTAGGGAAAAGCTGTAAAGAAATTTCAAAATAATCTGGAGAAATATTTTATTTGTAAAAATCTTATATAAAATTTAAAACAATATTGTACAGTTAAAATGTCCCTTCCTAAATGCTATTTAAAATTTTCTTAATTAAAGATGTACTTCTACAAATTTAATAATGCCATTAGTAGATATTTTCTCGTAATTTAATTTCATAACAATTTAAATCCACTTACATTCTAAGATTTCTATGGTCAATTTATATTGCGTTTTATTTTTCCAACATGTATGTACTTAAATCCATTTCATACCTACCGTTTTTACCTCAAAATAACAATATCTTATATTAATATAGCTATTTTACAATTAGATTCCATTTTATTAATCATCTAATTAACTTGATTACTAATGTTCACCACTATTAGTTTGCAAACAAATTTTTATAAATTAGATACTTAAATTTGTGAGGTGACAATACTATGCAACAACAGGTCGAATTAGATTCCGCTCTCGCTGTTTCTTCGAAAAAGACATTATGGAAAAATCGTACATTTACTTTTGTATTTACAGGTTATACCTTATCAATGTTTGGAAATTCATTTCACAGTATTGCTTTAAACCTTTGGGTACTACAAGCAACAGGAAGTGCCAAATTAATGTCTACAATTGCCATAACTCATATGGTCATGAGCATGTTGTTTTCTTCCATTGCAGGTACTGTTGCAGATAGGGTAGATCGTAGAAAACTAATGTGGATAACAGATATAATAAGAAGTCTTTTAATACTAAGCATCGCATTTTGTATTGCGATACCCGGTACCCCCTTTATTCTTATTATTATCTTAACAGCACTTACTTCCTGTGCAGGATTATTTCAGTCTCCTGCATTCCATGCTTCCTTAGTTGATATTGTAGGAAAAGACAAAGTTCAACAAGCTACTGGAGTATTAAATGTAGCAGATAATGTATCTCGTATTTCGGGGCTAGCAATAGGAGGAGTTGTAGTTGCAGCATTTGGTGGTAGCATTGCTATCTCAGTTGACGCAGTTACTTTTATGTTATCCGCTATTTTAGTGTTGTTAAGTGGAAAGTTTCCTAATTCTACAAAAAAAACAGGAATCAAAAATTCATTTCAAGAGGACCTTGTTGCAGGATTCAAGTATATATGGCAGAACCCTTTTGCTAAATCTGTTATTATACTCTCGCCTACTTTAATCACATTTTTCACTGCTTCATTAATGCTTATTCAAGTAATGTCTGTAAAAGTGTGGAAGGCAAATCCGATTGAATTTGGGATAATTGAATCTAGCATTCCAATAGGTTATATGTTAGGCGCAGGCATTATTATCTTTTTTGATAATAAGTTACATCGACGGGGTTGGTGGATAATCCTTAGTATGGTTTTACTAGCTCCAATCTTTGTAGGGCTATCTTTTGCTCCATCTGTTCTTTATGCAGTACCATTAATTCTCCTCTTAGGAATACTTTTTTCATTTTGTACATTGCTTGTCAATGTGATTATTAAAGTTGAGGTAGATCCTGAGTTACAGGGAAGAACTTTTGGAACACTTGGTTCTCTTACGAGTATTGCATCACCAGTCGCTTTAGCAATCTCCTCATTTTTCGCTGACATATATGGTCCACCATTAATCTTATTAATAAATGGGGTCTTATTATTTATTTCAGGACTAATTGTACTGTTCTTTCTTAAATCAATTAGATCATATAAATGATTCTTTTTCGTTATAAAAAAACATTAAGTATCCAAACTTGAAAAATGGCGAAATTGTTAAGGATATCAACTCTTTCGGCATTTTTCCTATATCACTTAAGGAGTGATTTTATGCCAAAGAAAATACTTATACTCGGAACCTTTCTGATAGCGGCTAGCCTTTTAGGTTGCACAAATATAGAACACAAAGATACTCTCAACAAATTAGAAGCAACCGAAAAAGAACCAGTGGATGTAAAAGAAAAAGTTGCGCTTAAACATATGACCGCAGAAGAATATTTAAAGAACTATAATAAAATTAAGAGTAATTTATCAACACAAGGCATTGAAATACTTCCATTTAATCTTGAACTAGAAAAGCAATCCAATACATATAGGTTTTATTACCCTAAAAAAGTAGATAACTCAGATCAAGATATGAAATGGGTAAGTGTCATGTTAGGTGAAAGCGGAAAAATAATTAATGGAATTATGTATACTGGCTACGCAGATATACCTACGATTAAAGCAATGATTCAAGCTACTAACATTACATGGACTAATGAATTAGATCAGTTAATTGGTTCAATAGGAAATGAAGATTTATCAAAAACATTGGAAATTGAAAAAGTGAAACTATCTGTTAAAGGTAATTCGAAAAATATTAAAGTTATGATAGATTCAATAAAATTAGATCCACCTCAATCCCTTTAAAACAAATATAGTCCAAATTTCTATCTAATTTCTTTAATTTTACACTCTATAGAAATTTTTAATAATCAAGCCTAGCTATGAGACTATACAAAAAATCGTCAGCGCTTTTAAAAAGCAACTGACGATTTTTTTATTCCCTTACATTTTTATTTAATAGGCATCAACAATATGACTCTGTCTATTTATTTAATTCTAACTTCCAAAACATTATTCTATAATTTCAAAAAGGTTATTGCCATTATTACCACCTGGTAATATAAATTTCACATGTTGATCTGCTGGAATAGTTATATAATGATATTGATCAGGTTTAGTTAATTTGGTTGTACTTTTCCAAGTTCCTGAAGTCCAGTACGTTACTTGTGAAAAAAATGCTAGTGGCGGGAATTTCTCTGGATCAGTTGACTTATCATTTTCTGATATAATTTCAGGCTTAATTCTAATTTTCTTTCCTGCCGCATTTTTAAATTGAAAATCATAAACAATTCCATAGTTTCCTTCAAGTATCGGGTTAGAATTTTCTAGATACCATATAGGCGCTTCGTATTCATTAATACCCACACGAGGTTGAGGATAAGCTTTACTTGTCTTTGAACCTACATAAAAGGCACTTGTTGTTACATTATCAATAACAGCATACCTTTCATCGTAATTATAATTAGCAGTTGAAGTGATTTTATTATAATTTTTAACCTGTGTTGTTTTTATGGAATCAAAAATTTCTGATGGGCTAGAGAACTGTCCATCTGGTTTTTTCTTTGAAACAAATTGACGTAGGGTTAATTTTTCGTTCGGAATAAACTTAATTTTTCCATTAACTGCAAAAGTATCTTCTACATCTTTTTCTAATATAAATACATGTCCATCTGCTGGGATAGTAATAACTTGATCATTGTTACTATTTCCATATTGAACTATAGTACTAGATGTAATGCCCATTATATCCCATGAACCATCAGAACTAACCGGATATGCTGCATTTACAGCATTATTTTTAATTCTTATAGTTTGCGGTTGACGATCTTCATTGTGTATAGCATATCCAAATTTCAATTGACCTCCAGTATAATTTCGATTAAAAAATTCAGCACTATACTCTTGATTTGCTTCTAATATTCTTTCATTTGTGTAGTAAGCATACTTACCAGCCTCAAAGTTTGATCCCATATTTGGATTATCGTATACATCTTCTGGTGCATTTGTATATATGTACTTTGCCCCTCCTTGCTTATACTTTATTTGTGTAGTCATAGAAGCCTCTACTCCTCCTGAATCAGTTACTCCTAAAAACAAAAGTGACGATAGTAAAACTGAAGAAAAAACTTTTCTGTTCAAAAATACAGCTCCTTTCCATTTATTACAATTAAATCTAGCATACGCCTTACATACAATAAATGTAAATGGAATGTGTAGCTGTTGTTATTGAGAAATACTGATTTAATAAAACATAGTCTTAATGATTATATATAGTAACAACGCATTCTTAAAAAGTGATCTGTCTCCTTTGTAAAGGACATTAAAAAAGCTAGGCAACATCAAAAAAAATATTTCTGTATTCAACAATTTCATCTTTTCTGACTTCCATTGACATCTATAATAATTATTCTATGTTATATATTTCTTAATCTCTTGTTTTAATTAAATAATAGATTCACTATGCGAACCGAACAAACAATCTCTTGTTTTTCCATGATTCTATAAATGTGCTTTAAATTTTAGGGAACTTGAAACTGACCCGCCAATGTCATCTTTATTTGATGACCCCCTTTCTATTTCTAAATCATAGTGCTTTTAATATAGTTTCTTTCATGATTTCGTTTCGATTTCTCTTTTGTTTCCATTGTTCTTGAAATGAAATTGAAAATTAATTATAGTATCCCAAATGGTATACACAATCTACTTCACACAAATGATTGACCACATTCCTTAAATTGTATTTAACCATTAATTTTAGAATTACCAATAATATTTTTCTGGGTTATTACATTAAAGATTAATATTGTGATATATTTATATTCGGAATAATTATATTTTGCATTTAAAGGGAGAATTTTAATGGATAACCTACTATTGAAAAAGGACTTAACAACGGATCAAATGGTCCTTGTTACTTCAGAGTTTGAGAAAAAGAAAAAATCAAAAGGACTTGCTTACCTAATTTGGTTTTTTCTAGGCGGACTTGGTGGTCACCGCTACTACGCACGTGATTTTGGTATGGCAATTGCCATGACACTGACTCTAGGCGGACTTGGTTTCTGGGCTTTAATCGATGTTTTCTTTATTGGAAGCCGAATTGGTCAGAAAAATGAAATGTTAGAACGTGAAATTATTATGAAAGTTAAAAAGATGACTGCTTCAAAACGTTTATCTTCATAAAAAACCTCCTTTGGGAGGTTTTTTATACAAACACTTCAATTTATGTTTTCACTAAATATTTTTTCCAATAACAAGTATCCTCCCCCATAACATGTAGCCATCAATACATCATACACGTTTCTAATTCTTGTTTCTCACTACGTGTAATCATATTCAATTTTACGTAACTCTTCCTTACTTCTCTTTTTATGTATTTTTATGTTTTAAGACAATAACTCCACCAACTAGTAACAACAATGCTCCCATTGTACCTTTTAGTTGTTCTTCTTTAAATTGTAGTGCCCAATCCGGACTGATCCTTCCATATTTCTAATCCCCCTTAAGTGTTTTTTCCTAAAGAGGATTTTTATGTACAAAGTAGAACATTTTACATTGAAAGCGGTTTAAAGAGAATTGTGGGATAGGTTCAGTGTCTGAATATTAGTCGTGGTTAAAAATGCAAGATGTTTCGCCACAAGAGCATCCTACGAGATTAAATTGATGAATAAAAAACTTTTTTGAATTGCGCAGTATATTTTAAATATACTCTCACTTATGAACGAGCGATCAGTCGGTGATGATATTTCAGTAAAAATCCTCTCTTAATGTTATAAAAGAAGCGATAGAAATTAGTAGCCTTTTGTGTCTGCACACTAAACTATTGGAGGGATTAAAATGTTAAACAAAAGTGCAGTCCTCTACACTGAGGAAAATGGTATTGCAAGAATTACATTAAACAGACCGGAATCACTAAATGCGTTAAACCGAGATGTTCTTGAGCAACTTTCCTCCGCCTTGGACAGGGTTAAAACAAATTCAAGTGTAAAAGCATTGATAATTATCGGTGCCGGAGAAAAGGCATTTTCCGCAGGTGCTGACATTCAGTTTCTCAATAAAGCCACTCCACTAGAAGTACGGGATTTAGCTCAGTTGGCTGTTACGGTTACTCATAAAATCGAGTCATTAGGAAAAATGGTTGTTGCTGCCATCAATGGATTTGCACTAGGAGGTGGACTAGAGTTAGCCGAAGCCTGTACGATTCGTATTTGTGCTAATCATGCTAGATTAGGACATCCTGAAGTCCGTATTGGAGCTATTGCAGGATTTGGAGGAACTACGAGATTGCCCAGACTTATAGGTAAGGGGCGTGCTACAGAACTGTTGCTCACTGGAACCGCGATAAGCGCAGACGAAGCTTATCGAATAGGACTGGTTAATAGGACTGTTGAGCCTGATAAATTATTATCAGAGGCAGAAGCGCTTATCCAAGAAATTCTATCTCAGGCTCCTATCGCAGTAAAAATGACTTGGGAGGCAATTCATCGGGGAGGTAATTTAACTTTAGAAGAGTCGGCACGTCTTGGAGCAGATTATTTCGGTTTGATAGCGTCCACAGAGGACTTCAGAGAAGGTACTAAATCATTTTTAGAAAAGACCAAACCATTATTTAAAGAAAGATAATCGAACCAATCATTTTGGGAATTAATATAAAGTTTGATAAAAACGATGAAATAATTTGGGTTGAACTCTTTATATGTAAAAAAAATTTTTTTTTACAAAATCATGTATTTGCATGAAGGTAAAACAGCTTATTTTTATCAATCTTTTTTATAGTTTCTTAATAGGGATATCATCACATCGCTATCAAGCTAATACAACAAAATCCCCCCTAAAATGAAAAAATACGCTATTCTTTCTGTATAGTCATAGGAAAGGATGGCGTTTTTGTATGTCTATTTCTGTTTACGATGAATTACAACTATTTGCTCAAGAGATTCAAAGCTGTTTATCTCCAAATATCTTACGAGTTCTTGCTAGAGATGTTGGTTTTGTACAACGAACTAGTAAGTATCAAGCGAAGGATTTAGTCGCTTTATGTGTATGTATGAGTTAAAATGTGCGTGCTTCCCCTTTGTAACCTTAAAACTCATTCCAGCAATTCCTTACAACGTATATTTATAATGCAAACCCTAATTACAGACAAAGGGAGAAGAATGTTTATTATTCTCCTCCCTCTGTCTATTAACAATACTTAATTATAGCTCTGTAACCTTTTTTATTCATCACATATTATTGTACGAATAGTTTAAGGTATAAGTACTTCTTATTTGATATTTAGTGCTGATTCACTGAAAACATATATTCTTTGTATGTTTTTCGTGTGGATAGAATAAGCCCCATCATTAGCATGTTCGAAAATAAAGAGCTTCCGCCATATGATAAAAATGGAAGTGCAATACCTTTGACAGGCATTAATCCCACAATCATACCGATATTTTGAAAAAATTGTAACATTAGAACACCTACAATTCCTGCGCATAGTAAGGTGCCGAATAAATTATCTGCGGAATTACCAATTATAAGTATTCGGGAAAGCATTAAGAAGAATATACATATTATAAAAGTGGCAACTATAAAACCGCCTTCTTCAGCAATTGTGGCAAAAATGAAATCAGTATGTTTTTCTGGAATATAAACATTTCCAGAACTGAAGCCTTTTCCTTCTATCCCTCCACTACCTACAGCTAAAAGTGCTTGTTGAGTTTGATATCCCTGATCTGTATACTGAAATGGATCTAACCAGCCTAGAATTCGTGATTGTTGGTGGGGCTTTAATAAAGTAACTAACTTATTGAAGAAAATATCTGGATATTTTTCGTATATAAATATTAAAGCAGACAATACAGTCATCGGAATCCCTGCAAATAGTACGATTAACTTTTTTTGAATTCCTGACATAAATATAATACATGCAATGGCTGCTATATATAGGAACACCATTCCCGTATCGGGTTGACTATATACAAGTAACGCAGGTGGAATAGTTATCAAAAATATTTTACCAATCAAAAGTAAATCAGTTTGAAATGTCCGTGCCATATACTGTGCATTATGTTTTACGACTAAACTTGCGACCAGAAGAAGTAAGGCAAGCTTAAAAAATTCAGCTGGTTGAATAGCACCAATAATTGGAAATCTAAACCATCTTTTTGCCCCTAATATTTCAGGTGTAAAACTTGACACTGGTAATACCTTTAAAATGATAATTGAGATGAACCCCATAATATAAATCGGCCAAGCTAATTTTTGTAATTGATCTAAATCGATATTGGCAACCATTAACAATAGAACAAAACCTATGACGTAATTTACCATTTGTTTCATAGCAAAATTTTGGTTACCGTATTGCCCGGTTTGCTGACTACTGTATATTGCAACAATACTGGTGACACATAATATGAATAAAATGAATATTAGTTTCTTATCTAATTTTTTTAAAAAAACTATTTTTTCCACCATTTCCCCCCCTAGACATTGTTGTATTTACTTTTTATAGGAACTATCCTGTTTTTCATGTGTACATTAGCAGTTATTAATATAATTTTACAATAATAAGGATAGATTGAACATTCTCAAAATTATCCATACTGATTAGACTACTTTAAAAAGGTGTATGATTAGTGTGGATAAGGAAAGTTTATTTAAATGGATACATTATCAACCTAATATTATTTTGTAGAACGTGAAATGGTACCTGCGGTAAAACCTTAATTTTCGTGACTTGGTGGAGTGCTTTTTAAATCCTGCCTACTTTGCATGAGTCACTCAAAACTTACCTGAACCAGAGATGTAGTCAGACTATTTTTAGAATACGGGTTACTATGATCTGATTTAATAGATCTCTCATATAAATATTAAAATTCTTATATTAAAATTTTAATATTTATATTTTGGATTTTTTTCGGAGAAGTTCTTCAATAAGTTTTGCTTTTTCATTCACCTTTGTTGCATATGTGAAATCACCATAACAATATGGATACCTAAAATTATTTTTATTTCCACCACAAGTGTACATCTCTGGATTTTGATCAACTTTCATCTTAGAAAAATTTTTGGCCGAATCTTCCGAGTGTTGTTTAACTTCTTGACTCGCAATAAAATCAATATACCCTGGTCCCATATTATAGCTTTGAATAATTGTATCCATGCTAACATCTTTTTCCGTTCCATATTTGTACATTTGAGCAAAGTGTTTTACCCCTTGTTTAATGCTCAGGCTTGTCTCTTGAATTTCATTTGGCTTTAATCCAAGTGATTCAGAAGACTGCATAGGGTCGTTTCCCTCACCTCTACTCTCTTGGTACATAATTCCTAATAAAACTGCTGTTTTCTCTCCTAAATTATATTTTTCTAATTCTTTTTTCAAGGTGAGCTCATATTGCAATAAACGTTTTTCGGCAGCAATCACTTGTTTTTTTTGAATATTGGTTTTATGCTTAACATAAAATATTCCAAGCATGGTTCCTAAACCTAAAATACCAATATAGAATAATATAATAAACCGTGTTTTAATCGTATCCTTCATATACTCCTCCACGTATTAAAAATCCGTACCTTTTCGGACTCAAACTTATTTCTTTTAAGTGCAAAGTTTAATATAGCAATTTACAGAAAAACAGCCGCCTAAATTGGAGGGTTTTTCAAAGCGGGTTATTCTTTGAATCGTTTCCGTACCCCTACAAATGTCACACTTTTTTTTTGAACTTTGCTGTTCTTTGTTTTGCCCAATTGATACATTTCTTTTCAATTAAATGATAAGATAATATAGAACAAAGTATTGTCGTTGTAATACATAAGATAAGAAGAAAAAGGGTGGGTATCTTTACATACAAAAGTTTAAAGAGTACCATCGTGATTGGAAAATGACATAAATAGATACTATATGAAATTTCCCCTAAATATACAAATACACCCTTATTTAAAATAGCTTTTACCTTTAGGTTATTCATTGCCATAATGATTATTATACTCACACCAATTACGACACCCCAATCTTTAAATAAGAAAGTAGTATCATTACTAGAAAGCCCATAAATCATAATGGAATATAGATATAGAAAGATCCCTAATACGATAAGAAGTTTTCTGTTTAAGTTTTTCATCCTTTTATATAATTGAGTAAGTTCTTCCTGATGTTTATAAAGTAGCATTCCAACCATAAACATAGATGTGAAATGCAGTGTATCGGCATAACCATTATAAAACCCCTCAGCTTTCCCAATATGCAACATATTAAGGAAAATACCGATTAAAGAAAAGCTCATAGCAAACAGTATCGTTTTCTTCCAACTCTGTTTATAAAACAGAAGGAATAACAAGGGAAACACGATAGATATACGCATTTCTTGAGCTAATGACCAGATAACCGGATTATAATTATCCGTAAAAAAGTTATTAAGAAGTACAAAGTGATTCATAATATCTAATTTTGTTATTGGTCCTTGCCACTTATCATAGAACCAATCTCGTAGTCCCGTAACTTCATATGGTGAAAACAAAATAAATAAAGCAAAGGTGATGAATATCCAGAAATAATAAGGGATATAGATTCTTACAAATCTTTTAATTAAATATCCCCAATAATTTGTTTTTGAATGATAGAGTGCCATAGATAGCACAAAACCACTGAGTACATAAAAAACAATTACAGCTTCCCCACCAGCCCATAAAAACCTAAGCGGAGAAAATTTAATAGAATTAGGCAACGATGGTAGCATTAAACAAAAGTGTCCAAATACCACTGTGATAGCCGCTAGTCCTCGTATAGAATCTAATTCGTTTATTCTCTTACTCATAAAGTGTTCTCCTTGTCAATTGTAGATTTTGCCTTTTAATAAAGGTCATTTAACCCCTCGATACTACAAAAAACGTTGTGTATCTTTTAAAGAAATTTTTCATATTCATGTATGAATTATAGAAAGAAAAAATAAAGTTTATCTAAAGTTTTTTTTAACATTTATCTAAATTTTTTTAGATAGTATTCATATTTTATCGTTTTCCGGCAGAAGACTCCTTCCTCAAAAATGTGA
>NZ_JXIS01000129.1:0-8222 GCF_000836715.1 Bacillus sp. L_1B0_5
TAAACTCCAATATCCATTCCCATGATTAATTACAACTACGTTTCCATATCCGCCAAACCCCGAACCGGAAGCGCCAAATTTCGCCCACTCTACAACGCCACCTTTCGACGCGGCAATTGATGTGACACCGTCTTGGCAAGAATAATCAATACCTTTATGAATAGTGCCCCAGCGTGGCCCAAATGGGCTTGTAATCGTTGTTTGGGCGATAGGACGAATAAACCCTTGTGAGCTTGCTGATCCCGTATCTACAACGCCGCCTGGCTTTCCCGCTTCACAATTGAAAGTAAGTCCGCCCATTTGCGCCACAAATTTTGTTACTAATACTGGCCATAAACCATTTGTGCCATGCGGATCATTTGCGGCTCCTGGTGGTGCATATTTCGCTCCAATTGCTTCTATGGTTGTAATCCCCATACCGATATAGTTTTTATATAAGTTTCGGGCCATAGCGTTGATTCCTTCATCTAAAATGGCAAACTTCATGAATCCTTTCATTTGTGAACTACCAGGGTCCATGAGGCCACCAGGGTTGTTATAGTTCTTTACTGCATTAGAAGTACCGTTCCCCGTTTCCAACTTTGCAATGGCTGCTAATAAAACGGGATCGATTTGGTTTTGTGTTCCTGCATTTAAAAAAGCTTGTGCTTTCCCTGTAAAAACGCCGCCTAGGTGGGGTTGTAATTCTTCTGGTGCCACTGATTTTCCACCTGGCCGACAAACCGTCATTCCATTACTTGGGATGGTTGCTGGCGCTTCCTCTTCTTTTTTGCCAATGCCTTGCGCCAAAACGATAAATAAAATAAATCCAATACAGACGAACAATCCTATTGTGAAAGTAGAACTTCCAAAAAGAAGTTTCAGTAACCAGGACTTCTTTCTCTTCTTTTTTTGTTCTTGTGCAATCTCTTCTTGTACCGTTTTATCTATAACTTCTTTTATTTCTGGTCTCATATCATCCCTCCCCCCTTACAACATGTATCAAGATTGATTGGAATATTTTTGAACAATCAGCCCATATGTAAGGGCCAAAAGAATAGGTATAATCGCAAAAATATGAAATAGTAACGTTAAAAGAGTAGATTGCTGGTTTTGTATAAAGTCTAATAATCCAAAATGACCGATTCCTACAAACCAGATGAAAAAGGCTAGTTTGGCCCTGTCATCAATAGAGAAACGTAACTCGTTATGGATAATTTGGAGAGTTAAAAGAATGAGCATATACCAGATAAGTAACCCTAAACCAATCCATCCTAATAAATCTGTCGTCCATTCTTTCTGTATGAAAAGAATGATTATGTTCATCCATCCTAAACACCCAATACAAAGAAAAATACTGATACTCACCATTTTCATACACGTTAATCCCCAGTGTTTCATAGCTAGATCGCTCCTTTTTTCGTAAAAAAATAGTAAAGTCCTAAAAGTCTAGGACTCTACTCATCTTTTTTTGGTGGCTCCAAATCATCTAAGTTATCTAAGTTTTGTGGATCAGTAGAAGGCATCCAATTTTCACTTCCCGCGGCTACAGCTCCATATTGTATATCTGATGTATCGATTGTTTCCGCTTCTCCTTGAATCGGTTCATTTTTGCTTATTTCTTTCTCACTTACTCTTGTTAAATCAGTTGGGGAAATGGATTCCGTTGGGATAAATGAGTCAGAAGAATTTATCCCTTGTGTAGTTGACTCGACATCTATATCATATTTTTTTGCAACAATCCTCCCCGCTTCAGTCACTTCTGCAGGAATAGCGTCTGGAATATCCGCACTTGTTGTTTCTGGTGTATGAGGGACAATGACACCTTCTTCATTTACATCTGCACGAATTGTATCTGGTATTAAAGGTTCACTTGCATCTGTTTCAATTGGCGTTGAGATTTCTTGTTGTGGAATATGTGTTGAAGTTTCCTGTTCTGGCTGTATTTCTTCTCTTGAAATATCCATCGGAATTTCTTCTGTTGGAATGTCTTGTTGTGGGATATCGGATGGGATTTCTTCAAATGTTTCATGATCTGGTGACACTTCCTCCAATGGAATTTCTTGTGTTGGGACTTCTGTTTGAATCTCTTCATATGCCTCCATATCGCTTGAAACTTCTTCTAGTGGCATTTCTTGTTCTGGTACTTCTGTTTGAATTTCTTGATATGCTTCTATATCAGTTGGAACCTCTTCTAATGGCACCTCTTGTTCTGGTACTTCTGTTTGAATTTCTTGATATGCTTCTATATCAGTTGGAACTTCTTCTAATGGTACCTCTTGCTCTGGTACTTCTGTCTGGATTTCTTCATATCCCTCTATATCAGTTGGAACTTCTTCTCCTGTTGGAATTTCCTCGTCTTGTAAAGATACCAACTCTGGTTGAACCTCCATTTCTGATTCTTCTACTTCTGTTCCTTCTTGTTGTCCTTCCATTTCTTGTTCTAATGCTTCTTTATCTAAGCTGATAAGGTCTTGTTGCATTGGTGCCTCTTCCTCACCTGGTGTTTGTTCTTTCCCTTCCTGCTGTGGTAAATCCCCCTCTTTATCACGATCCTGTAAAGAAATAAGCTTTCCTTTCTTTTTATTCTCTTCTTTTTCTTGTTCCGTTTGATTATTGGGCAACTCATTCGGTATATTTGCTTGTATTAATGGATTGGCTTTTGTCTTTTCGTCGTCTGTCCCTGCATTTTCTAACTGGCCGCCTGCCGCCGCCAATTCAGCCGCGCTGTTAAAATGCGCCCCCATTTTGTCTCCTATATAAGAAATTGTATTTCCAGCATATTCTTTCCCTTTATCTACAACATTTTCAGTCATAAGGGTTATATCTGTGACCGTTTTATATACACCTTTCACTCGCTTAAAGGCCGCCGCAATATTATCTCTAAACAGATAGCAAAGAACGAAAACAAGAATTTGGAAGATCATTGTAGACACATATCCTGCAACGCCCGCTTCTGGTAATACATACAGTAATTCTGCCACCGTAAAGATGATAACCAGCATAACAGACATAAAAATTTTTAATGCCAATGGTCTAATCCACTGTGAAGCCCAGCTTTCAATGACTCTGCGGTGTCCTGGCAATAAAGCTACCGCCATGACGATTGGTGAGATAATACTCATGACAAGGAACCATAATTGGAATGCTACAATCAGTAAACAGAATGCGATGACTGGAACACCTGCGAATGTATTCACGACATAGTACATCACTGTAAATACAAGGCGTTCTCCTACAGAAGAAATGACCATCATTTGATTCCCTTTTTTCACTTCCTTCTCAACTGCTTCATTGCGTTCTTTCCCTGGTGATTTTGCCAATAATTCATCTACTCGTTGAGCACCTAACTTTTCTTTTGAGTCTTCCCCATACTGTAAAAATAAATATGGTCGTTCAACTAATAAATCCCAAATTTGCTTTTTCACTGAAAAGATTGCGTCCGCTTTGGAACGTCCTGGATCACCCGCAACCGTCCCTGTTGCTTTTGCTAATACTGTTACACTAATTTCAGAACTAATTGTATTTGCACTCTTTAAGATTGTACTTGCGTTCCCAATGTACGTAACAATAAAAGCAATAACAAATACTGTTTTCACTAACTCACTTAGACCTTTTGAGGGTTGGCGCTTAATAAAGAAGATATAGCCTGCGTAACAAGCGGATAACACACACGCAATACCGATAATTGCGGGGAATAGCCCCGATGATAAAAAACCGCCTTTTCCAATACCTGCGATATTTTGCATAGCCGCCCCTAATTTATCCGCCACCGTATCTACAATATCCAGATTCAATGCCTGATCCACTAAGAAAATCGTTAATTGGCCCAGAATCACATTTAATTGAAACGCCATGTTGGCAAGCCATTGACAGGTTGTATACAACATTCTTTGTAAGTCTTTTCCTACACTATCATCACCAAATAAGTACCCACCAACTTTTTGAAATACGTTTTTTTCATCTTCCTTTGGCTGGTACGTATCAATCTCATAATACTTATCCTTGTAAATTCCATCTGTGTATCCACTAAATAAATTTTCGGAAATTCGTGCCCCTTTTTGTTCCTGTTTTTCTTCTGTTTTTGTATCTTCCGCTAGGGCCACATGAGGCCCTAACGGTAGTAAAAAGAATACAAGAATCATACAAATAGAGAAAAGTTTTTTCATTCCTTTTGCCCCCATTTATGGACATGTACAGGTTTCACACTTCCTACAATTGAATCTAAACTATTATTGGAATCCCATGCCCATTCATAATTTTTCCACTTTCCGTCTTTTTCATCTTTTACCATTCTTAATTTTCTTCCCATTTGAGCATTCTCTACAGGATCAAAGTATTTCACACGATAGTAATATTCATTTTCTCCCTCTTTTAAATCATATCGATATAAGTCGTATCTTTCTTTCATTCCTTTGCTAGCACCAGGATTCATAACTTCATCTTTACCTAAGTCATATTTCTTATATAACAAGTCATTAATTTTATTTGAATCCATTTCAATATAAGCTCTTACATACTCCATCGCGGCTTTATCCGCTTCTTTCATGTCACGTTCTTTCTGATTTTCTTGTTGATTCGCATTACTTTTTGTTTCATTTGAGCAACCCGCAACACCCGTTACCATTAACATTCCTGCTACACATAATCCAGATAACATACGTAATTTTTTCATCGTTCCATCCTCCATATACAGATAATTTAGAATACTCTTATCTGTATTGTAATACGAATTACGCTAATTGTTGTGCGCGTTCTTCGTCTGTTTTCGTAGAGGAATCAAATGCAGTCTTTAATTCTTGGAAAACAGGATCAATTTCTACAACAGCGGTGCGCCCAAAAATGTCCTGGAATAAGGCTTCTCCGCGTCTAAGCTGGCGTAACATTAAGATATTTTCTTCTGTGACCGGTAAGTTATAGTAACGCAACATTTCTTCCGCTTCCTTATCATATTTCAGCGCAAAACAGAACTTCATACCCACATTGGCAACCTCTTTGTTTTCAGATTGATAATCGGATGCGTTTTGTGTTCCTAAATACAATCCGATATTGTGATAACGTCCTTCTCGAATGATTTTGTCAGAAGACGCCGCACCCTCTTTATTTTTCAAAATACTGGATGCCTCATCTTGTAGGTATACCTTGAAAATACTACGGTCGGAATGCATTAAGGATTTACCAAAGGCCGCTAATGCAATTAAGATACTACGAGATAATTTGTCTGTAACACTCTCATTCTTTTCCTCTGATTTTGGAATGCGTAAATGTTGAATTTGTAATACTTGTAACGGACGTTCTAGACTTAATACGCGATAATCTTGACCAGGTCTACCAAACAATAAGTCTCCTAGCTGGATGCCTTCTAAGGTTGCTAAACGATTTGTAAGAGCGTTTAACCGTTCTAATTCAGTTGGCAATAAGTTAGGTTCCTTCTTCATTTCCTCTAGCTCTACACGAACCAAAGTTAAACATGCATCTTCTTTTTCCGCCACTCGTTCAATCGCTTTATATAAATAGTCATATCGGATATCCTCTAGTCCTACATCCGATAAGAACGTCAAAATTTCAAGGGCCAGACTCTTCGCATCCTCTATCGTTGCACTAATTCGGAATGGGTCTAAACAGCCCGCATCTTCTTTATTCTTCCCAAGCGTCCATACCTGCAAGGTATCCTCGCTAAACCCTGGCAATAATTCTGGCCATCTTGTGCGGTCCCCTTTTGGATCGATGATAAATGCCCTTCCGCCACTCATCACAATCCAGAAAGCGAGTAAGTTCATTAAGAAGGATTTCCCTTTCCCTGTTTGCCCCGCAAACATAACCGATAAACTTTCAAACGCTGTTACAATGTTGTCTAATGCTTTCGCTGCGAGTTCTGGACGAATAAAAACAGGACGATTTAATTTCTTTGTCTTTCCAATGTAAAACCCTTGATTATCGCCAATTTGTGTTGTCGCCCCGAACATTCCTTGTGCAAGTACACCTGGCTCCACAAACAGTTTAAAGTCCGTATTGTAACGTTTAGAGCCTGGTAAGAACTCATAGAAGTATGCAAGCTGTTCTCCATATGGATTAACTAACTCAATTTTCATTTTGCGATATTCTGTAATGAGCAAATTCACACGTGATCTCAATGTTTTTTCATCTTCGGCGTACACGCAAAATAGTACGCTTAGTTCATATCCAGGTGCTCCCGTTGTTTCAAATCGATCTTTTACAATTTTGACGCCCCTTGCTTTACGATCAATTGTTAAATCTGTTGTGCGACCGCCTATCATTGCTTGTTGGCGTTGATCGTTTAATTCCAGTTCACTATTCGATAGTTTTTGTGTGACCATCTGGTTTTCTAAGTGATACGCTCGAATACTCATTTCAACAGGAAACTTTAACGAATGAGATTGAATGCGATAAATCCACTCTCCACCAGGAAAAGCCGATATTTCGGGCATATCTTTCACCGTAAGAAAAGCAACATGAGAGGTTTCAATTTCCCCTTCTTCATTTTGTCTTTCGAGTATAAGAGAACGTCCTGGGCTTTCATCGATCACCGTATCTGTTAATTGCACCATTTCTTGTAAATCTGGCCGACGGACTTTTACCGCCTTTCCTTCTTCATTTTGCAACGTAACTGTAGAACCTACTTTCCAGTTTTGATCCCGATTCAGTGCTTTCATGCCACGTTTAAAGTTATGATGGAATAAAAAGCGCGTTGTAGACGGTTTCGCACGTCTTGTATTATGAAAGGCCCCTCTAACCTGGCTAAATAACACGTCTTCTACTTCTAAATAATTTTCGATTTCTTCTTCTAAAATATCCGTCACATTCATACCCGATATGTTTTGAGCTGTCTCTGCAAATCCTTCTCTTACCTTCTTCATAAACTTCCATGTTTCTACAACAGGGTTACGAACTTGTCTTTCTTTCTGTTCCATGTTCAGCTGTACTAAAATGAAAAAACGATATTCCATGTTCTCTTTCGCTATGGCCGCATTCCTTAAGTATTCTTTTACTTTTTTAAATAGAAAGCGTCCCGTTGGTGCCATTGGCCCTTTTAAAGTGGAAATATGTTCATCCAGAATTTCATCTGAATTTGTTGTACGAGGAATCACAAGTAAGTGGACATCATATTCTTGATGGGTAAAAAGAGCGAGTTGATTGCGATAATATACTTTTTTCGTACTTTCATCTTGATGATCGTATTCGAATCCGTCTACTTCATATACTGCGGATACTTTTCCATCTATACTAAACGCTAAATTCTTTTCAACGTGCTTTAATGGTGGTCTGTTCATCGTTTTCAACATATTCAACTTCCTCCTTTTGGGGTAAAAATGTTACATCATAAGCGTGTATGTCTTTCTTTTCTTCTTCACTGAATGAATGTACAATTGGCAAATCTTTGACTTCATGTTGTATACATATATGACCATAAAACACATGTTTTTTGAGTTTAGGTAGATTCACCAATCGACTACTTTGATGTTTCCGTAAACGAAATGTAATCCAGGACCGAACAAAAGAGAAAAGTGATTTTCCATCTGTTTTATATTTATCCGCGCCCCATACGAGGAAAAGAGGAATCACACCATAATACATGAGCCAAACTTGATCGATCATACCTCCAAATATCCACTTAAAGGGAGGAAGGAAGCGGAAGGCTACAAGCCCCGCTTCTACCGCCGCAAAATAACCAAGTGCCCTCCATGTGACCGCACGCGGAAGACGATACCCCATGATTTCGTACTGTCTTCGCATATAGTTCATATAGCTTCCGAAACAATAGACAATGATAGATTTTGATTCTTTTTCCTTCATGTAGCCCTCTCCCTTTCCATCCCTTACTTATACGCCAAACAATCCGCCTAACCACGTTCCGATTGTTTTTAATGCATCTGGTTTGTTAATGAAGAATGCAACAATCCCGCCGCCAACAATTAACGTAATCGCTTTTCCCCATGCACGCTTTGCCGCTACGATCAAGATAACAATGATAAACGCACAATATAACGCGTATGTTCCTTGTGTCTTCATCATTTCGAAAAATCCTTCCAGCCCGATTCCTAACACAAAATGATTTATATTGAACATATACATGCCCCTCTCCTATTTTGTTTTTAAATCTGTTACGATCCATTGCTTTCCATCTTGTTTTACAAACAACGTATAACCTGTTTTCATTTTCGATTCAGAATGTGGATCAATCATAGATACCTCTGTTTGTACCTCATATGTGCCTTTTGTTT
>NZ_JXIS01000013.1:0-23271 GCF_000836715.1 Bacillus sp. L_1B0_5
TTTTTGAATTGCTTTATTTTGCGAAAGAGAGTTAATGTTTTCTTTTCTAGAAGATACACGTGTATTTAATATATTTGGATCAAAAACTGCCGTGTTGGCCATAGTTAAAATTGCGCCAGTTTTTGCATCGCTTACTACAGCATAACCAGCTTTAGCATCAGGTGTTTTCTTAATTTGAGATCTTAATGCTTCTTCTGCCTTTTGCTGCAACTCAGAGTCTAAAGCTAGCCGTACATCTTTACCTTTTTGTACTTTTTGAATATTCCATAAGAATTTTTTATTATTCAATTTAAAAATAAGAGTTTTACCTGGTTTTCCTTTTAAATCATTTTCATATTGCAGCTCAATCCCGCTTTTTCCAACAGCCATATGTTTTGAATTAAGGTCATTTTCTACATACCCAATTACTTGTGAACCAATTTCGTGTTTAGGATAATATCGAATCCATTCATCTTTAATTATTACATTATTGGGTTTGTTTTTGTTTATGAATGCAAGTTCATTCTCAGTTATATCAGAGTATAACGGTATATCATTCATAGTCTGCTTTTTACAAGATTGTTGTAATTGAGATTTTATGTTCTCTGTAGAAATATCATGTTGAAACTCGCTTGAAAATTGATTTAAAAAAGCTAATGTGTTTGATGTATCTTGTTTCGATAGCTTTTCATCATTAGAAGTGCAATATAGAGACTTAACTTTCTTATTTGTAGCTAGTATTACACCATTTTGATCAAAAATCTTTCCTCTTTCAGCTGAAGAAGTTGCGATAGTAATTGAAATGAAGTTGATTTTTAATAAAATTAGTAAAATCAAACCTACAATAGAAAGAACCGCAAAAAATCTCCATCTTTTTGTATGTAACATATAACCCTCCCTTATGTAGCCTATTTTATCTTATATTTAATTATTTTTTTTGTAAATGTGGAACAACTTTATTGTTTAGGTTGTCTATTAAGTATTAAAGCATGAAGAAAGGAATAATTAACATGAAAATTTACTAGCAAGTCTATATGTAAGTTTAATAAGAGTCATTATACAGTTTAGCACTTCTAATGCAAGCGGCAAAAAAATAGAGAGAAAACAAGAAGGGAGAGTTATTAATGCCGTAGCTAAACGAAAAAGAATGGATGCTTACAAGGATTAAGCAAAAAATTGAGGCGATATTTATAACCGATTATCGGTATCTAATATATAAGAAATGCTTTTAGTATTTGTAGCAATTTCTGAAAGGATTAAATGGAGGATTTATGAAAGAACAAAAAGGCAAGAAGCAGAAGTCATATATATCTATTCGATTAAATATAATGTTCCTTTGCATATTTCTACTATTCTCAGCTATTATTATGCAGCTAGGAAAGGTACAAATCGTTGAGGGAGAGGCTTATAAGAACCAAGTGGAAAGTAGTCAAAATGCAATAACTAGTATTCCAGTTCCACGTGGACAAATTTTAGATCGAGAAGGGAAAACAGTTGTTAATAATAAATCTCTTCGCACAATTACGTATACAAGGGTGAAGGGAATTACGAGTGAAGATATTTTAAAAACAGCAAAAGACTTGGCGAAAGTACTTGAAATGCCTGAACAAGATATAAATAAATTAACAGATATTGACAAAAAAGATTTTTGGATGCAGTTGAATTCGAAACGTGCGGAGACAAAGATTACTAAGAAAGATATAGAAAAGTTTAAAGAAAAGGGTATAGAGGGAAAAGAGTTAGATAAAAAAATAGAAGACTTAAGACGAGGTCGCGTTACAGAGGTAGAATTAGCAGAATTAACAGCACAAGATTTAAAGGTGTTAGCTATTAAAAGTAAAATGGGTTCAGGTTATCAACTAACACCACAAATCATTAAAAAAGATGTAACAGATGAAGAGTATGCGCGGATAAGCGAAAATCTTGCGAATTTTCCAGGAGTAGATGCAACTGTTGATTGGGAACGTAATTATGTAAACGGTAATTTATTTCGTTCTGTATTAGGAAATATTACGAGTAGTGAAGAAGGATTACCGAAAGAAAATTTAGATTCTTATTTAGTACGTGGATATAACCGTAATGATCGTGTTGGAAAAAGTTATATTGAACAACGATATGAAGATGTATTACACGGAACAAAAGAAGAAGTGAAAAATATTACTGATAAATCAGGAAACATTGTTAGCACAGAAATAATCTCTAAAGGAAAAAGTGGTAATAGTTTAACATTAACGATTGATATGGAATTACAAAAGAAAGTGGAAGAAAGTATAGAGAAAAACTTGAGAGCTTTTAAAAGTTCAGAGCCACTTCTCGATCGAGCTTTTGTTGTCATGACGAATCCAAATAACGGACAAATTTTATCAATGGCAGGCAAAAAGATTGTAGAAAAAGAAGGGAAAATAGAGTTTGAGGATTTGGCATTAGGTAATATGACAACTTCGTATGAGCTAGGGTCAGCTGTAAAAGGTGCTACTTTATTAACTGGATATGAGACAGGGGCAATACATCCAGGAGATCAATTTTATGACGCGCCGATGAAATTTAAAGGTACACAAGCTAAGAAATCGTGGAATGTATCCGGATTTGGTAATATTAATGATTTACGGGCTTTACAAGTATCTTCGAATGTATACATGTTCCAGACAGCTTTAAAAATTGCCGGAGTTAATTACGTACCAAATGGATCATTGGATATTAAACAAGGAGCCTTTGATACGATGCGCTATTATTTCAAGCAATTTGGTTTAGGTGTCCCAACAGGTATTGATTTACCGAATGAAATAATTGGACAAACGAGAAAAGTAGATAGTCAACCTGGGTTTTTACTAGATTTTTCTATTGGTCAGTATGATACGTATACGCCGTTGCAATTAGCGCAATATGTTTCAACGATTGCGAATGGTGGTTATAGAATGCAACCTCAAATTGTACAAGAAATACGAGAACAATCAATAAAAGAAGAGGTTGGAAAAGTTATACGTTCCATAGAGCCTGTCGTATTAAATCGAATTGATATGAAGAAAGAACATATTGATCGGATAAAAGAAGGGTTTAGATGGGTATTCCAAGAAGGTGATGGAACTGGCGTGAAATATTTCAAAAATGTGCCATATAAACCAGCAGGAAAGACAGGAACAGCCCAAACTGTATATGGTGGAGATGACCCAATTGGCAGAAATGCAAAAGGAGAACGTATGGAATGTTACAACTTAACGTTAGTTGGATATGCTCCATATGATAATCCAGAAGTAGCATTTTCCGTAGTAGTTCCATGGCTTCATGATGATAAAAATGGAATTAATTCTATAATTGGAAAGGAAGTATTAGATGTATACTTTGATTTGAAACAGCAACGTATATATGGTGAATCTACTAGTACAGGTAGTTTTAAGCAAAATTAGAGTACTTTTCTCAGGGAAGAGAACCTGTTTATATAAAGCCATTTATAAGTAAAAAAATGAAATGTGAAATCAGAGATAGCGGCGATCATAGCTACTATCTCTGATTTTGTTAATAACTCTCATACTAGCTATAAATTTTTTTCAGTTTATGGAACAAATTTGGTTCGATGATTGTCTATTATGTGTACGTATAAAAAGGTGCTAAAAATTTGGAAGGAATGATGGTTTTGAAAAATAAGAGGATGCTAAAAATAGGAATATGCGTTGGTATATTAGGTTTAAGTCTTACAAGCCTAGAAGCTTTTACAGGAGGATCACTGCAAGTTGAAGCGAAAGAAAAGACTGGACAAGTGAAACATAAAAATCAGGCAACGCATAAAGAGTTCTCTCAACTTGAGAAAAAATTTGATGCTCGATTAGGTGTATATGCGATTGATACTGGTACAAATCAAACAATCTCTTATCGACCTAACGAAAGATTTGCCTTCGCATCAACCTACAAGGCTTTAGCTGCAGGAGTATTACTACAGCAAAACTCAATTGATACATTAAATGAAGTAATCACATTTACGAAAGAAGACTTAGTGGATTATTCACCCGTTACAGAGAAACATGTAGATACTGGGATGAAACTAGGAGAAATTGCTGAGGCTGCTGTTCGCTCAAGTGATAATACTGCAGGGAACATTTTATTTAATAAAATAGGCGGACCTAAAGGATATGAAAAAGCGCTTAGAAAGATGGGGGATCGGATTACTATGTCTGATCGCTTTGAAACAGAATTAAACGAAGCTATTCCAGGAGACATTCGTGACACTAGTACAGCGAGAGCAATTGCTACGAATCTTAAAGCTTTTACGGTCGGAAATGCACTTCCTGCTGAAAAACGTAAAATTCTTACAGAGTGGATGAAAGGGAATGCTACAGGGGACAAACTTATTCGTGCAGGCGTACCAACTGACTGGGTAGTTGGAGATAAATCAGGTGCTGGCAGTTATGGGACAAGAAATGATATTGCTATCGTTTGGCCTCCAAATAGAGCACCAATTATCATCGCAATTTTATCTAGTAAAGATGAGAAAGAGGCTACCTATGATAATCAACTCATTGCAGAGGCAACTGAAGTTATAGTTAAGGCTCTTAAATAATAATCTCTCAATGCTTTATGTAATATAATTAAAAATAAGAACTTGGAAAGCGATTCTTTTTAATGTGAAAAGAATCGCTTTTTTATAAGCATGTAAACTATTTATACCTATGTAATATAAAGATATAATTAATGTAGAAAAGAGGGTGAATAGTTATGGAGAATGACAATCAAGTTTTTTGGAGAACAGATTGTCTTATTTTGAGAAGGTTTAGTATGGATGACACTAACTACTTTCATTTTTATCGTTCTAATCCAGAAGTGGCTAAATTTCAGTCATGGGTTAATTATCAATATCATGAGGCTAAAACGTTTGTAAATGAACAAGTTAAAAATAATCCTAATCTACCAGGTACTTGGTTCCAGTTCGCAATTGCTTTGGCTGAAAATAACAAAATAATTGGAGATTGCGCACTTCACACACTTGTAAATGAACCACGCATCGTAGAAATCGGATTTACTCTTTCTCCAGAATATCAGGGAAAAGGCTATGCAACTGAAGCTGTTTGTGCCTTATTGAGTTACATATTTCATTCATTAGGAAAACATAAGGTGATTGCATTTTCGGACGTTCGAAATAATAAGTCTATTTCTGTACTAGAACGAGTGGGGATGAGGAGAGAAGGTCATTTATTGCAGAATTACATGCTAAAAGGCCAGTGGATTGATGAATATCAATATTCAATATTGAAGTCTGAATGGAAGGACGCTACATAATTATAAAATTTAGAAACAAAGTATGATGGCTGTAAATTAAAATACTATAAAAATAACGTTATAAAAAAAGATCCTAGTGTGTACTAGGGTCTTTTTATGTTATCGATTTACTTCATCTTTTGATCCCGTTAAAGCCCGATTGGTGAGGGCTAATAATGAGTGAGGGATGAACAAAACCACCACTCATTAAAGTTTCACTTTATAATAACCATATTTTACAACTTGCCTATTTTCTTCAATAGCATGTGTTCCAGCAATATCGGCAATATCAACTACAATCGTATTTTGTAAGATATTAACTACACAACCTGTTAATTGTAAGGTGGAGTTATTATGATAGGGAAATTGTACGTAGGAACCAATTGTAACGTTATTTTTTGTCTCCATATGATAAACGAATGAAGATAAAAATACAAGAGTGAAAAGAGAGAATATATCGAATAAATTAACCTTGATTAAGCGTATTTTAACTAATTTTCAAACCATGAAAACATTGCAAACTAGGGTGTTTGTAAAACTTACTTATTTTATAAAAAACTTAAATAATCCTACATTATGTATCTTTTTTTAATAGAAAGAAATAATATTAATCAATGGAATTTTACTTAAGTTTTAGGTATATTATAATTGACCAAATGAGTATATCGGTCAGTCGGTGTTGTTTTGGGATTTGTAAAGTAGTGTTCATTATGCTTATGGAATTGATTTCATGAACTACGGTTTTGATATTGTGTGATAGGTAAGTGGGCGGAAGTAAATTTAAACTCTTGGGAGGTAGAACAGCCAGTAGTTTCTGTGTGCGGTCTATTAACAATAATTGCATGGTGTTTAAATGGTAAAGTGGATAACGTATTTAATAGGCTAACGCATGATTAGTAGTTATAAGAATTCATACATATACGGTATACCCTCGGGTTAAGTATAGGAAGTTATAGTTTGAGAGAAGTTACATAGTAGGTGTGACACTAAGACTAAAGAAGCTGATGTAATCATGAAATGACAAAAAGAGAAAAATGTGAGAAATG
This sequence comes from Bacillus sp. L_1B0_5, assembly GCF_000836715.1. Classification (NCBI taxonomy): domain Bacteria; kingdom Bacillati; phylum Bacillota; class Bacilli; order Caryophanales; family Bacillaceae; genus Bacillus; species Bacillus sp. L_1B0_5. The sequence continues at coordinate 6,273 of NZ_JXIS01000013.1, forward strand.
AGGAATTGAGATGGGAAGTATAAGGAATAAAAATGTTAATAAATTGAAAAGGATTTCACAAGCAATTTTGATTGTTATTGGAGCGTTCATAACCGCATATGGATTAGAGGCTGTACTTATTCCTAATAATGTCTCAGATGGTGGTGTAACAGGTATAAGTATTGTTAGTTCTCAGTTATTTGGGTTACCATTAGGTCTTTTAATTGGAATTATTAATATTCCATTTGTTTGGCTAGGTTATAAACAAATCGGTAGAGGATTTGCAATTTATTCAGTAATTGGTATTGTATCACTTGCAATAGGTACTGTGGTTATGCATAATGTGCCTACAATTATTGAAGGAGATACATTGTTAGTTACAGTTGTTGGTGGTGTGATTATCGGCTTTGGTATGGGATTGGCACTTCGTAATGGTGGGGCGTTAGATGGAATTGATATGTTAGCGGTATTATTGTCTAGAAGATTACCGTTTGGCACAAGTGATCTTATTTTGTTTTTAAATATGTTCGTATTTATTTTTGTGTCAACAGTATTCGGTCTTCAAGGTGGAATTTTATCAGCAATTGCTTACTTTATTGCTTCTAAAGTAATTCATATTATTGAAGTAGGATTAAGTGGCTCTAAAACATTTAAAATTGTTACAAAAGAACCTAAATTAATGATAGATACAATTTGGGACCGTCTTGGGAGAAATGCAATCTATAATGAAATGTATGGTGGCTTTTCGAAAGAAGCTTATAAAGAAGTTAGCTGTGTTATCAGTCGTTTAGAAGAGAATAAAATGAAGGAACTTATTCATGAAATTGATGAAAATGCTTTTGTCACTGTATATGATGTTGCGGAAGTACAAGGCGGAAACTTTAAAAAGCATGATATCCATTAAGGGTATTAACTAACTTAAATATTTTATACATAGTTGATTATTGAAAAAGATAAAAACCTCACCACATATAGATAGACAAATGGTATTTACTAAGATGTACAACTGCAAGGTACATAGAACGAAAGCTAAGATATTCATACGAACTCAAAAAGCCGAAATTCCTTAACTTGGGAATTTCGGCTTTAATGTTATATGATAGAGTTACGATTAGAACAGAAATGGGCATGTTTACTTCAACAGAGTGATATAAGTTCTTCAATTCCTATAATTAGAAACTTGTACTTGATTATCGTAGTTAAATTGATTTCACTTTAAAAGAGAACCGTTAGATAAAAAAAGAAAAATCTATTGGAATGTTTTTGCGAATTGTAGTACTGATTAAGGTTTTAGGAGGGAATATGAGCAAGAAGATTAAAAGAAGTGTATTACTTATTGCTACGTTAGTAGGTTGTATTATCTTTTTATATTTACAGAACAATTTAATAAGTATAACTGAGGTTAAAATAACCTCTAGTAAAATACCCTCCTCTTTTAAAGGGTATAAAATTCTACAAATTTCAGACTTACACAATAAACAATTTGGCGATAATCAAGATGTGTTAATTCAAAAAATTAAAAGCATAGATCCAGATATTATTGCGATTACGGGTGATTTAATTGACAGTAAATCATACGATGCAGAAGTTAGTATGCAATTAATACGAGAAATTGTAAAGAAGTTTCCTGTATATTTTGTGACAGGAAACCATGAACAATGGTCTGGAAAGTATAACCGTTTAGAAAAAGAGTTGAAGAAATATGATGTCAATGTTTTAAGGAATGAACATGTAGGCATTCGAAAGGGTGAGCAAGAAATAAACTTGTTAGGTATTGATGATCCAGAGTTTGTTAATGGAAACCGTGATGAAGGAAATATTATAATAGATGAAATTAAAAAGGCGAAAATTGAAATGCAGCCAGATAGATATAATGTATTATTATCCCATAGGCCTGAATTTTTGACAGAGTATGCTGATGAGCAAATAGATTTAGTGTTATCAGGGCATGCTCATGGAGGGCAAGTTAGATTGCCATTTATCGGAGGATTAGTTGCGCCAAATCAAGGTGTTTTACCTAAATATACAGCTGGTTTATATGTAGAACAAAGTACATCAATGGTAGTGAGTAGAGGATTAGGAAATAGTATCATTCCGCAAAGAATTTTGAATAGGCCAGAAATTGTAGTCGTGCAGCTAAATTAAGCTGTACGATTTTTTTATACAAAAATGAGTAAAGGGGCTTTATGTATTTTGTACGAGTTTACATTACAATTTTGTTAAAAATTTTCTACGTTACATAAAGTAACAAAATTTGACCCTGAGTGTTTGTTATAGTGTAAATAATCAAAAAACTTAAAATTTGTCGAGTGAAAATTGTGATAAGTAATTCGTATAAAAAACTTAAAGGGGTGTACACATGCATAAAGAATATGAAATTGAAGAATACACGGCTATTGAGGAACAAATCCATTATTATTGTAAATGTTTATTAGTAAGTCATCCTGATCAAATAATAAAGTATTTAGAAAAAAGGTTAGAAAAATATGCAGAAACATTACAATATGCACATTTATATCCTGACACAGTTATTTTACCGTTACAGCAATTAGTTATTGAATATTCTTTAGACGTTGCTAGAATTCGGAAGTATATGAATTTAAAAACGTAAAGTGAAATTTATAGTTTCATTGTTTAATATCGTTGATTGAACATACATACTAATCAACGGAGTTTGACATATAATTAAGCAAGAGTAAAATAAAAGTGAGTACTCACTCATTTTATTAAAAAAGGAGGATGAAACGTGCAAGAACCTTCAATTATTTTACGGACTGTATCAAAAAGTTTTGGGAAAAAAGAAGTGTTACACAATCTTTCATTGCAAGTTGAAAAAGCAGAGATTTTTGGTTTTGTTGGACCTTCTGGATCGGGGAAAACAACGCTCATTAAAATGATTGCAGGTATTAATGAGGCAACGAAAGGTGAAGTGCTTGTTAATAATACTAATATGCCTAATTTAAATGAAATGAAAAGAATTGGTTATATGGCCCAGGCGGATGCATTATATGAAGAATTGTCAGCATATGAAAATGCAGATTTTATAGCAACGATGTATGGACTAAAGGGAAAACGTAAAAAGACAAGAATTGCAGAAGTTTTTGAACTTGTACAATTATCACAGTATATGAAAAAGCAAGTACAACAATTTTCAGGTGGAATGAAAAAACGCTTATCATTAGCAATAGCACTCCTGCACGAACCAGAAATATTAATTTTAGATGAGCCTACAGTGGGGATAGATCCGCTTCTTAGAAAAACGATTTGGGAAAAGTTTTATGATCTTAAAAAGAAAGGTACAACGATTATTGTAACGACGCACATTATGGATGAAGCTGAATTTTGTGAGCGTCTAGGATTAATTAGAGAAGGGAAACTAGTTGCGGTTGGAACAACTGAAGAATTGAAAAAACGCGTGTCATCTGGACGGATTGAAGATGTCTTTTTGCTGGAAGAGGTGGTGTCATCATGAGAGTTACTGGTGTAATCATTCGTATTATTCGCCAATTTTTTCGAGATAAGCGTTCGTTAGCGATGATGTTTGGGGCACCAATGTTATTACTTTGGCTATTATCGCTAGTGTTTACACAAAAAGACTATATACCGCAAATTGCTGTTGTTGATATGCCCGATCAAATAGTAAAAGTGATGAAAGATCAAGAAGCATCAATTTATGAACACAGTAAAGAAAAGGCGATTTCTGAGTTAGAAAAACAAAAGGTAGATGCTGTACTTCGAATAGAGAATGGAAAAATGAAACTTCTGTTGGAAGGTAGTGATTCGTCAAAAAATCGTGCTGTACTTCAAGTATTGCAAAAAAGCACAGAGAAGAATGATGTTTCGATTATGAAGCCTGAAGTGAATTATTTACATGGCTCTAAAGACTTTTCGATGTTTGATGGGCTTGGTCCTGTATTAATTGGTTTCTTTACATTTTTCTTTGTATTTATATTATCAGGTGTATCTTTCGTAAGAGAACGTTTAAGTGGTACGCTTGAAAGGTTATTATCCACCCCAGTAAGAAGGTGGGAAATAGTCGCAGGTTATATTATTGGCTTTGGAATTTTTGCCTTTATACAATCCATTATTATCGTAAGTTTTTCCGTTTATATTTTAGATTTATACGTAGCTGGCTCCATATGGCTAACGCTACTTATTACATGTATGCTCTCTTTAACTGCACTAACATTAGGTACGTTTTTATCGGCATACGCAAATAATGAATTTCAAATGATTCAATTTATACCGCTTGTTATTGTGCCACAAATCTTCTTTTCTGGATTGTTTCCAATGGAATCTATGAATAAGTGGCTACAAATGTTAGGGAAAGCATTTCCACTCACATATGGCGCTGATGCAATGAGACAAGTGATGATTCGGAATCAAGGATTTAGAGAGATTGCATTAGATCTTACTGTATTATTACTTTTTTCAATATTATTTGCAGTAGGAAATGTATTTGCTTTAAAGAAACATCGCAAAATATAATAATGACAAAAAGGAGCTTTATAAATGCAGAAGGATTGGCTGGAGGAATTAATAGCCGCAACTAATACGGATAAACGAAATGAACGTCAAATGCGTATATTAGAGGCGGCTGTTGATATGTTTGGAGAAAAAGGATACGCTTCAACTTCAACAAGTGAAATTGCAAAACGGGCTGGTGTAGCGGAAGGAACAATCTTCCGCTACTATAAGACGAAAAAAGATCTATTACTAGCGGTCGTAATGCCAACTTTAACTAAGTTCGCTGCCCCATTTTTCGTACAAACCTTTGCAAAAGAAATATTTAAATCGGAGTATGAATCGTATGAAGGACTTTTAAGGGTTGTAATTCATAATAGATTTAAATTTGCCCAAAAACACTTCCCTATGATAAAAATATTAATTCAAGAGGTGCCATTTCAACCAGAACTGAAAAATGAAATACAGCAATTAGTAGAAACAGAACTGTTTTCACATTTCAAAAAGTTGATTGTGAAATTTCAAGAAGAAGGGGAAATTATTGAGTTACCACCATCTTCCGTACTACGTCTTACTTTATCAGCTGTATTAGGATTACTCTTAACAAGATTTTTATTATTGCCTGAAGAAAAATGGGATGATGAAATGGAAATTGAAAATACGATTCAATTTATATTGTACGGATTAACGCCACGGAGGTAATGAAATGCGACAATTTGCAAAACCAACAATCGTTGTAAGTAAATGTTTAGAATTTGATGCCTGTCGATATAATGGAGAGATGATTCCAGATGTAACAATACGAAATTTGCAGCCGTTTGTTACATTTATACCTGTTTGTCCAGAAGTCGAGATTGGATTGGGGACTCCTCGTGAAACGATACGAATTGTAGAAGAAAATGGTGAGAATAGACTTGTGCAACCGTCGACACGAGAAGATGTAACTGAAAAAATGCAGCAGTTTTCAAATGACTTTTTACAAACGATATCGGATGTGGATGGTTTTATTTTAAAGAATCGTTCACCAAGTTGTGGTACGCGTGATGTGAAAATTTATTCTGGTTTTGAAAAAGCGCCAGCAAAGGGAAAAGGAGCTGGCTTATTTGGCGGAGCAGTAGTAAAAAAATTTTCGCATCTTCCTATTGAAGAGGAAGGCAGATTGTCGAATTTTATTATTAGAGAGCATTTCTTTACAAGGCTATTTACAATCGCATATTACAAAATGATTAAACACAATAAAAATATGAAAGAACTTGTATTGTTTCAGTCGGACAATAAATATTTATTTATGGCATATAATCAGGTGAAACAAAAGGAATTAGGGCGTATAATTGCAAATCACAAAAATGAAAAGATTGAAGTGGTATTTGAAAAATATGAGAAGACTTTATATGAATTATTTATGCGTGCGCCTCGTTATACATCGAATGTAAATGTATGCGAGCACATTTTTGGATATTTTAAAACAAAGTTAAAAAAACAAGAAAAAGATCATTTTATAGAACTGTTACAAAAGTATGCAGAAAAGAAAATACCACTTAGTAGTTTACTTACAATTTTAAAATCATGGGCTATTCGATTTGATGAAAAGTATTTATTAAGACAAACATATTTCGAACCATACCCTGAAGCATTAGTAGAAATTTCTGATTCCGGAAAAGGTAGAGATTATTAAACAATAAATTACATAATTCGACACAAAACCTCCTATGTTGTTGTAGAACAATGTAGGAATTTTTTTGTGCATTAGTACAGAATCTGTTTTAAAATTAAGTTATGACAGAATTGTAGCAATTGTCTAACTAATATTCTTGTCTTTTAAGTTGTTATGTTTGTAGTAGAAACTCGCACGCTGTCGAAACTCAATATTCGATAAGGGGTGTGTAGCGGAATGGAATTTACTCTAACTCGCGAAAAACAAATGATTAAAGAAATGGTACGTGACTTTGCTGAAAAGGAAATTGCACCGAAAGCTGTATATTATGACAAAACTGCAGAGTTTCCATATGAAACATTTCAAAAAATGGGCGAACTAGGATTACTAGGTATCCCATTCCCAGAAGAGTATGGAGGTTCAGGCGGCGATACGGTATCGTACGCATTAGCAGTTGAAGAAATTGGTCGCGCTTGTGGTGGCACTGGTTTAAGCTATGCTGCAACAATTTCATTAGGTGCTTCTCCAATTTATTATTTCGGTACAGAAGAACAAAAACAAAAGTATTTAGTTCCAATGGCGTCAGGTAAAACATTAGGTGCCTTCGGATTAACGGAGCCAAATGCTGGATCTGATGCAGGTGGTACTCAAACGAAAGCGGTATTAGATGGCGATGAGTATGTAATCAGTGGTGAGAAGTGTTGGATTACAAACGCAGAGTATGCAAATACAATTAATGTAACCGCTGTCAATGGCGTTGAAGAGAATGGTAGAAAACGTATTTCTGCATTTATCGTGCCTACTACGAGTGAAGGATTAACGATTTCAAGTCCATACGATAAGATGGGTGTTCGTGCTTCTAATACTTGTGAAATCGTACTTGATGGTGTTCGTGTACCGAAAGAAAATATTCTTGGTGATGTAAATAAAGGTTTTAAACAATTTTTATATACACTTGATGGAGGGCGTATTTCAATCGCAGCATTGGCAGTTGGTATTGCGCAATCAGCCTTTGAACGTGCATTGCAATATGCGAAAGAACGTCAACAATTTGGAAAGTCAATTTCTAATTTCCAAGCGATTCAATTTAAATTAGCTGATATGGCGACTGAAGTAGAGCTAGCACGCAATTTAGTACATAAAGCAGCTTGGTTAAAAGATAACGATAAACCTTTTGGCAAAGAAGCGGCAATGGCAAAACTATTTGCATCGGAAGCAGCAAGCCGTATTGCGAATCAAGCAGTACAGATTCATGGTGGATATGGTTATATGCGTGAATATGAAGTTGAACGACATATTCGTGATGCGAAACTATTAGAAATAGGTGAAGGAACTTCTGAAATTCAACGTCTCGTAATTGCTAGACATTTAGGATGTAGATAAAAGGGAGGAATCACTATGTTTCAAAAAATATTAATTGCGAATCGCGGGGAAATCGCTGTTCGTATTATGAAAACTTGTCAAAAACTTGGTATTCGCACTGTTGCTATTTATTCTGAAGCAGATGAAAATGCCCTTCATGTGAAAATGGCAAATGAAGCTTACTTAGTAGGTGGACCGCGTGTTCAAGAAAGTTATTTAAACCTTGAAAAAATTATTGAAATAGCTAAGAAGACAAATGCAGAAGCGATTCATCCGGGTTATGGTTTATTATCAGAGAATCCGTCTTTTCCGGTTCGCTGCAAAGAAGAAGGAATCGTATTTATCGGTCCTTCAGAAGAAATCATTACGAAGATGGGAAGTAAAATCGAATCACGTATCGCAATGCAAGCAGCAGATGTCCCAGTAGTCCCAGGTATTACTACAAATATTGAAACTGCAGAAGAAGCAATTGAAATTGCAAAACAAATTGGTTATCCATTAATGCTTAAGGCATCCGCAGGCGGCGGAGGCATTGGTATGCAGTTGATGGAAACTGAGCAAACGCTCACCAAAGCGTTTGAAAGTAATAAAACAAGAGCGCAAAACTTCTTCGGTAACGGAGAAATGTATTTAGAGCGATATATAGCAGACGCGCATCATATTGAAATTCAGCTTTTAGCAGATACACATGGTAACACAGTGTATTTATGGGAGCGTGAATGTTCGGTACAGCGCCGAAATCAAAAAGTAATCGAAGAAGCACCTTCACCATTTTTAGATGAAGGTACACGAAAGGCGATGGGAGAAGTTGCTGTACAAGCTGCCAAAGCACTTGGCTATACAAATGCAGGTACAGTTGAGTTTCTTGTAGATGATCAGAAGAATTTCTATTTCTTAGAGATGAATACGAGATTACAAGTAGAACATCCAGTTACAGAAGAAATTACTGGTTTAGACCTTGTCGAACAACAACTTCTGATTGCAAGTGGTGAGAAACTATCATTTACACAGGATGATGTAAAACGTAGTGGTCATGCCATTGAAGCTCGTATTTATGCAGAGGATCCGAAAACATTCTTCCCGTCACCTGGAAAAATTACAGATTTAACATTACCATCAAATGTACGGATCGATCACTTCTTAGAAAATCATGTAACGATTACACCTTTCTATGATCCAATGATTGCGAAAGTCATTGCACATGGCGAAACTCGTGAAGAAGCAATTTCGAAATTACATGATGCTCTAGAAGAATTAAAAGTAGAAGGTATTAAAACGAACACACCAATGCTACTGCAAGTTTTGGAAGATGAAGTGTTCAAAGAGGGTATTTATACAACGGGTTTTGTAACGAAACAACTCGTTAAAAAATAAGATTTAACAATATTAAGGGGGAAAAAATGATGACGAAAGTATACGCATCGATGGCAGGAAACGTTTGGAAGATTGTTGTAGGAGTAGGAGATACAGTAGAGGAAGAACAGGATGTCGTCATTTTGGAATCTATGAAAATGGAAATTCCAATCATTTCAGAAGAAGCTGGCACAGTTATGAAAATTAATGTGCAAGAAGGCGATTTTGTAAATGAAGGAGATGTATTATTAGAAATTGAATAGGGAGATATAGGGGGAAGCGAATTGAAACTACCTAATTTTGCTGTCATTAAAGAAGTCGGGCCACGTGATGGCTTACAAAATGAAAAAAAGATTGTTGGCACAAAAGATAAAGTAAAATGGATTCAACTACTTACAGAAGCAGGATTGTCGTATGTTGAAGTTTCCTCATTCGTTCACCCAAAATGGGTCCCTGCATTAGCAGATGCAAATGATGTATTTTCTGAGCTGAAAAGGGATCCAAATGTTACATATGCTGCGCTTGTTCCGAATCAAAATGGTTTGGAACGAGCTTTTTTGCAAAATGTAGATGAGGTGAATGTTTTTTTATCAGCAAGTGAATCTCATAATAAAAGTAATATTAATAAATCGATTAAAGAAGCATTAGTTGTAATTGAAGATATAACAAAACAGGCATTATTCGAAGGGAAAAAGGTAAGAGGCTATGTTTCTACTGTATTTGGATGTCCTTATGAAGGGGATATAAGTCACGCAGCAGTTGACGAATTATGTAATCAACTATTTTCATACGGCATTTATGAAGTTTCTCTTGGGGATACAATCGGTGTAGCGAATCCATTACAAGTAGAACAAGTATTAGAACATCTATTAAAGAAGTATGATGCTTCGCAGTTTGCAATGCATTTTCATAATACGTATGGAATGGCTCTAGCGAATGTAGTTAAATCATTAGAATACGGTATTACAACGTTTGATAGTTCTTGTGGTGGACTCGGGGGCTGCCCTTATGCACCAGGAGCATCAGGTAATGTTGCTACTGATGACCTAGTACATATGCTCCATAAATTAGGAGTCCAAACGAATATAGACGAAGAAAAGTTATTGAGAGCTAGTCAATTTATTCAAAGTAAGTTAAATATCCAATTACCGAGTCATGTGTATAGAGCGCTTCAACATAAAACGATAAGTAGGTGAGAAGATGCTACAATTACAAAACATTTCAGTTGATTATGTAACACCTCACGTTGTAAAGATTTCGTTATATCGTGAAAGACAAGCAAACTCATTATCTTTAGCGTTATTAGAAGAGTTACAAAACATATTAACTCAAATAAGTGAAGAGTCCAATACGCGTGTAGTTATTCTAACAGGTGCTGGTGAAAAAGCGTTTTGTGCTGGTGCTGATTTAAAAGAACGTGCTGGTATGAATGAAGAACAAGTTCGCCATGCTGTTAGTATGATTCGCACTACTATGGAAATGGTTGAACAATTACCACAGCCAGTTATCGCGGCTATAAATGGAATCGCCCTTGGTGGTGGTACAGAATTAAGTTTAGCTTGTGATTTTAGAATTGCGACTGAATCTGCAAGTCTTGGTCTTACTGAAACGACACTTGCAATAATACCAGGAGCAGGTGGTACGCAGCGTTTGCCAAGATTAATTGGTGTTGGTAGAGCGAAAGAATTAATTTATACAGGAAGACGTATTTCGGCGCAAGAAGCAAAAGAATATGGTTTAGTAGAATTTGTTGTACCAGCTAATTTACTTGAAGAAAAAGCGATTGAAATAGCAGAGAAAATTGCTAGTAATGGACCTATTGCTGTTCGATTAGCAAAAGAAGCGATTTCAAACGGTATTCAAGTTGATTTACATACCGGATTACAAATGGAAAAACAAGCGTATGAAGGTGTAATCCATACGAAAGATAGATTAGAAGGATTACAAGCATTCAAGGAAAAACGCACACCAACGTATAAGGGGGAGTAAATATGTTAGATCAAAAACAACAATCGAATACATTTGAAGAACGAGTTGAAACGATTAAACAAGGCGGCGCACCAAAATATCATGAACAAAATAAAGCAAAAGGAAAATTATTTGTTCGAGATCGTTTAGCGCTTCTATTTGATAATGGCGAATATGTAGAAGATGCATTATTTGCTAACTGTGAACAAACAGGCTTACCTGCGGACGGCGTTGTAACGGCAACGGGTAAAATACATGGTCGTACTGCGTGTGTAATGGCCAATGATTCTACTGTAAAAGCTGGATCGTGGGGATCACGCACAGTTGAAAAGATTTTACGTATTCAAGAAACAGCTGAAAAACTACGTGTTCCGTTATTTTATTTAGTCGACTCTGCTGGAGCACGTATTACAGATCAAGTAGAAATGTTCCCAGGGCGCCGTGGTGCAGGAAGAATCTTCTATAATCAAGTGAAATTATCAGGTAAAGTTCCTCAAGTATGCTTATTATTTGGACCTTCTGCAGCTGGTGGTGCCTATATTCCAGCCTTTTGCGACGTTGTAATGATGGTAGAAGGAAATGCATCTATGTATTTAGGATCTCCTCGTATGGCTGAGATGGTTATCGGTGAGAAGGTAACTTTAGAAGAGATGGGCGGAGCTCGTATGCATTGCTCTGTATCAGGATGCGGAGATGTTTTATGTAAGACAGAAGAAGATGCGATTACACAAGCAAGACAATACATTTCATATTTTCCAAATAACTACTTAGAAAAGACTCCATTGGTTACACCTCAAGAACCGAAACAATTCGATAAAACGTTAGAACAAATCATTCCAGAAAATCAAAATGCTCCTTTCAATATGAAAGATCTCATTAATAGAGTTATTGATGAAGGTTCATTCTATGAAGTAAAAAAATTATTTGCTCAAGAGCTAATTACAGGCTTAGCACGTATTGATGGTAAGCCAGTTGGTATTATTGCAAATCAGCCGCGTATGAAGGGCGGCGTATTATTCCATGATTCAGCTGATAAAGCTGCTAAGTTTATTAATTTATGCGACGCATATCATATTCCATTATTATTCCTTGCGGATGTACCAGGATTTATGATCGGTACAAAAGTAGAGCGTGCTGGTATTATTCGCCACGGTGCAAAAATGATTTCTGCAATGAGTGAAGCAACTGTACCGAAGATTTCTATCGTTGTTCGTAAAGCATATGGTGCTGGTTTATATGCGATGGCAGGTCCAGCATTTGAACCAGATTGCTGCCTGGCATTACCGACAGCCTCTATTGCGGTAATGGGTCCAGAAGCTGCGGTCAATGCTGTATATGCAAATAAAATTGCAGCTTTACCAGAAGAAGAGCGTGCTAGCTTCATTGCTGAAAAACGTGAAGAGTATAAGAAAGATATTGATATTTATCATTTAGCATCAGAGATGGTGATTGATGGTATTGTTCATCCAAACAATTTACGTGAAGAGTTAAAAGGACGTTTCGAAATGTATATGAGTAAATATCAAGTATTCACGGATCGTAAACATCCTGTATATCCAGTTTAAAAGCCCTATTTAGGGCTTTCTTGCTCAAAAAGTTAAGGAGGGGAAAATATTGAAACAAGCAGTTTGGTTTCCAACAGAAGAGTACAAGGAAAAAACACGTTTATATGGTTGGATGAAATCATTGGGATATGAAGATTATGAAACTTTTTATAATAAATCTATTGAGGAAACAGCTTGGTTTTGGGGAGAGGCAGAAAAAGCAGTTGACTATCAATGGATGAAACCTTATACAGAAGTGTTAGATTTAGAAAATGGTACACCGTTTGCACAGTGGTATAATGGCGGAACATGTAACGTTGTAGAATCAGCTTTATCCCGCTGGCTTGCGGATGAAGAGACGAGAATACAGCCAGCACTTCAGTACGAAGGGGAAAATGGAACTTCAAAATCATTTACATATGAAGAGCTTGATAACTGGGTAAGCCGTGTTGCCAATGGTTTGAAACACGCGGGTATTGAGAAAGGTGACCGTGTAACAATTTATATGCCGATGATTCCAGAAACAGTTGTTGCGATGCTAGCTGTAATGAAAATCGGAGCAATTATTTCACCAATATTCTCAGGCTTTGCGTCTGATGCAGTCATGACACGTGTGCAAGCGGCAGGTTCAAAAATGATTATTACCGCAGATGGATTTTCCCGCCGAGGTAAAATTGTTTCTTTAAAAGATGAAGTAGATAAAGCTTGTGAACATTGCCCAACTGTTGAAAAAGTTGTTATCGTTCGTCATGCAGGAAATGATTTTACACCACATAACTATGACTTTTCGTGGAGTACGCTAGAAAAAGAAAAACCATTCATACATGCCGAGGAAATGCAAAGTGATGATCCATTAATGCTCATTTATACATCAGGAACGACTGGTAAGCCGAAGGGAACAGTACACACGCATGCAGGATTTCCTTTGAAAGCAGCTTTTGATGCAGGATTTGGAATGAATATTAAACAAGGTGATCGTGTATTATGGGTAACTGATATGGGTTGGATGATGGGGCCATTTTTATTATTCGGTTCACTCATTAATGGAGCAACGATGGTTATGTACGAAGGTGTTCCAGACTTCCCAGAAGCAGACCGGTTATGGGAGACAGTTGATAAATATGAAATTACTCATCTAGGTATTTCGCCAACGTTAATCCGAGCATTAATGGCAAAAGGTGATGAGTATGTCAATAAACATTCTTTAAAGAGTTTGGAAGTATTCGCATCAACAGGAGAACCTTGGAATCCTGATCCATGGATGTGGCTGTTTGAAACAGTTGGAAAAGGAAATGTTCCAATCTGTAACTACTCAGGTGGAACTGAAATCTCTGGTGGGATTTTCGGTAATGTTCTTATTAAGCCAATCGCACCGATTAGTTTTAACGCATCTTTACCAGGAATGGCAGCTGTCGTACTGGATGATCAAGGTAAACCAATTCGAGATGAAGTCGGAGAATTATGCTTAGAGAAACCTTGGGTAGGTATGACGAAAAGCTTCTGGGAAGATGATGAACGTTACGTGAACACATATTGGTCGCGTTTTGAAAATAAATGGGTCCACGGTGACTGGGTCATTTACGATGGTGAACAATATATCATCACAGGGCGTTCAGACGATACGTTAAATATTGCAGGTAAACGTATTGGACCTGCTGAATATGAATCTATTCTTGTGAAACATAACGATGTAATCGAAGCTGCTGCAATTGGTGTACCTGACGAAGTGAAAGGTGAAGTTTGTCATTGCTTTGCTGTATTACGAGAAGGGGTAATATTTACAGAAGATTTAAAGAAAGAATTAATGAGTTTAGTAAACTCACATATTGGAAAAGCGTTGTGTCCTAAAGATATCCACGTTGTAGAAGATTTACCGAAAACACGTAATTCTAAAGTAATGCGCCGTGTTATTAAAGCAGCTTACTTAGGAAAAGAATTAGGTGATTTATCATCGCTTGTAAATCCTGAAGTAGTACCGTTTATCCAGGGGTTACAGTCTAGTAAATTATAAAATTAGAAAGGGGCTCTATATAAATAGAGCTTCTTTTTATGTTTATAAAAAGAGAAGAAGAAAAATTCTACTCTTAGTGTTAAGTTTGTTTTATAGTTTTTATCAAAACACGATACTGTCGCATGTTTATTCATTGGAGTAATTAAATTTTATTAAGGATGAAAATTTAGTGAAGCGAAGAGTATTTAATAAAAGGAGAAATCCCTGAGGGACAGGGATTCACTAAGGGAGATAATATATGTCGTACAATGCCGAAATTCGGCGTATTCGACAAAAAATATTATCACGAATTTTCAGGAGGTTACGATGGTGGATCTGTCAAAGATGTGTACAGATTTTCTATTAAAGTGACTTTCAATAGAAAAAGGAGAAAAAATTAAGTTCACTCGATCTTAAGATTTCCCCCTTGAAATTTACTATTTGTTCGTTGTAGTATATATGTCTTAATGTGGTAAATCTTCAACATGTAAAGATTGAGTGCTACCCTTTTTGTTTGAATTATGTGCCTGTTGAGATGTTTCTTGCATTTGCTCTTGGGCCTTACTAGGAGTATTCAGCGCATCTGATGACACATGATCAAGTTGTTGACTTAATATATCTTTTTTATCCATGTTATGTAGCTCCTTTTTGAACTTAGATATAAAAACGAAATGTTTTTAAATAGTTACGTGGATATTATGTATCTTTGAATGGAATTATATACACAAACTAAATTGAGAAATTAACTAATTATAAAAATTACTTGTGATGAAAAAATTAAAAAATACAAAAATCATTAATCTAAATAAAAGCGTTATTTTAGTAGGGCGTTACAAAATTTAATTTGAAAGGCGCACCCAAATGATAAAAGAGCACTATAAAAATCAGTGCTCTTTTATCAGAAATTGCATAGTTCTTAAAAATATAATTATTACGGACAATTCACAATGGTAATAATGACGCTAGCCATTGTTCCAGGAGAATCAAGAAGTGAAGCAGTAACAGTTACTGTTCCAGGCCCATTAGCGGCTAGAAATACAGCGGTAAAGTTACCTGAAGCATTGGTAATGACAGCAAGAGGAACCATGAAAGCAAGAGCTGGGTTACTAAATGAAAAACTGACCACTACCCCTGGAGTAGGACTACCGTTTACTAATACTTGCCCAGAAAAAAATAAAGTATTATTTCCTTGAGTGGATACACATGCTGTGGTTTCGTTAGAAGTCAAAGTAATAGATGCAGGCCCAGCAGGAAGATTAAATCCAGTTGGTCCAGTTGGTCCAGTTGGTCCAGTCGGTCCGGTTGATCCAGTTGGTCCGGTTGGTCCAGTTGGTCCTGTAGAACCGGTGGGACCGGTAGGGAATTGAAAGGGTTGAACAGGTGGAAGTGTAGGTCCAATAGAACCCGGATTATGTGCAGCAAAAGATAAAAACTCGTCCATTATTTATCACCTCTAAAAATCGTATTACTAATAGTAAATGTAATGATAGAGTAAAGTGAAATGGACAAGTGATTGTATTTTAACAAATTAAACAAAGTAGTTATATGATAGAAAGAGAGATTCGTATGATTCCTTTAGAGATTAAATATAAAAAGGCGATTATCTTCAAATCGCCTTTTGGGTAATGCAGTGTAATTTTATTCAGTTATTTGAAATATAGTTTCATTCGGTTTAGAAAATCCATACAGTTTCCTTGCGAATTTTAAAATTTCTTCTTCACTACTTGTTAAAGCCTTGACATCATTGTTAAGGGAATGCCCATCCTTCTTTACAGAAGATAATTTTTGTTGCTCCGTATTAAGCGTGATTTGTTTTTCTTTAATCATTTCTTGTTGGTTATTCAGAGAATATTGCACGACAAAAATTATAGGTAATATAAAGACTAAAGTAGTTATAATACGGCGTCTTGTTTTTTTTATATTACCTTGTTGGGTATTAGGGTTCACTTGCTGTGAGGGTATATTTGGATTTGATTGGTGTGATGATATTTTTGGGATGTTTCCCATTAAAATGCCTCCATTACTGATTGTAGAATTTAAACCATTTAAAAGTATTATAAATGTTTAATAGGGATTTTAGAAGGTATTTTAATATAGGTGAGTTTTGTAAAGTTTAAACAAAATTTTTATTTAAATAAAAGAAACCCCGATTGTCTATAGGGCTCCTGAAGATAATCGTTAAGCAATGAAGCATTGCACTAATTAAAGATAGCATGAATTTTTTGATGAAAATATTGGTGAATTCGTCAAATCAATAAGCATCTAAAGTTTTATGCGTACGTGAAGTAATTAAAAAATCGATTTATAAGAGTCAGCTTTTTTTCTCAATACCCCACCAATCAGTAAATATATATGTCTGTCTGTCTGTTTAAGCCTTTACGTGTTCATTGACAAAAAGCTGACTATACTCAGTCAGCTTTTTATATATTACATTCTAGTATTTATCCCGCTATTTGCCGGGCAGTAAGGCCCCCACCTCAAAATTCAACGAAAGTAAGGAAGTAGGTGTGGGATCAACTATCCGTAAAAGCCCGAGTGGTCCCAAAAGACATATTCTTTCCTTTCAGTTGACATCGAAAATATTACCAATTTTTCCTTTTACAATGGCAACAAATAAAGAAACAATTACAGCGACACTTATTTCGTTTAGAACACCAATCATCATCACGATGACACTTTTCTTTA
>NZ_JXIS01000130.1:0-7384 GCF_000836715.1 Bacillus sp. L_1B0_5
GACTTCCTTATGTTAACATCTTCGTTAGTTAATGTCAACTAAGTTTTTTATTTCTTTTGTCGCTTGCGACGTTAATGTCATCGGCGACTTGTTCTATATTACACCTCTATAGATCAATCGTCAATACTTTTTATCTTTTTTATTTTATAAATTATCAAAGCTTTGCCCTCTCTTACTTTCTAACACATCCTTAGATTTTCTTAAACTTATGTATTCAAATTAACAATCTGCAGCTTACACTCCCTAACTCAATACTAATACTTTTCTAAAGAATGAATTTGAGACCAAGTAAATATATATTAAGGATAATATTTTTCCTTTTGGTACGTCCCCCTTCCGCTCACCTCTAGGGGATTATATATAAAACATTTCTCTTCTTTACCTTTACTAAATCAACAAAAAGAAAAAGAAATCTAATAAACTTAGGAGGCGTTATGAAATGCATGTTAATAAAAAGATAATTTATGTATCCCATGATGCCCATTTCCACGGAGCACAGTTACTTTCTTTACATACTATTAAAGCTCTTAAAGAAAACTTTGATTACTCTGTTGCAATTATTTCTATTGGATCAGGTATTTTAATTCCCGATTTCCAAAAGTACGGTCCTGTTTATTGTCTCGAGCAAGATTATCAAACAGAAGAAAAGGTTGAATCATTAATAAAGGATTTATTATCACAGGATTTTACCCTCGCCATATGTAGCACTGTCATAAGTGGCGATATCGTCGCATTACTAGCTAGACACAATATAAAAGTCATTTCATTAATACATGAATTACCGCATTTAATACAACAGTACTCTGCTGAAGGGAAAGCTAAAAACATCGCTGAATTTGCTTACAAAGTTGTCTTCCCTTCACAATACGTATATGAAAAATTTCGTACAATCACTGAATTGGATCCTCAAAAATGTCATATTCTCCCTCAAGGTTTGTTTAACCACAATCCTTATAAGAACAATATTGCAAAAGCTAGAAATGAATTACGTAAGAAGCTTAACCTGCCTCTAGATAGCAAAATCATCTTGGGTGTAGGCTTCGCAGATTATCGAAAAGGAATAGATTTATTCTCACTTCTCTCTTACTCAGTGAGAAAGACTCACAAGGATATTCATTTTATTTGGGTAGGGAGAACGGATGTTCAATTCCTGAATACACTGCCCCCTAAATATAAAGCACATTTCACATTAGTCGATCCTACTCCCGATATCGGATTATATAACGCCGGAGCTGACTTATACTTATTAACTTCAAGGGAAGATCCTTTTCCAAATGTTGTTTTAGAAGCATTAGATGCAAAGCTTCCTGTTATAGGGTTTAAAAATGCTGGAGGTTTTGAGGATGTTGTTACAGAAAAAACTGGTGCCTTAGTAGACTTTTTAAATTTACCCAAAATGCTAGAAAAAATATATGAATTTATTCATGATGAGGGATTACGATTACAAAAGGGAAGCTTCGGCCAAGAACTTATCGAAAAAAACTTCAATTTTCTTAATTACATTTATCAATTACTAGATCTTCTCGAACATAATTACAAAAAGATAAGCGTAATCATACCAAACTATAATTATGAAAAATACTTATCTGATCGAATCGAATCAATATTAAACCAAACCTACCCTCTTTACGAACTAATTTTCTTAGACGATGCCTCTACCGATTATAGCGTATCAACTTTTAAAAAGCTGCTCTCAAAAGAAAATAAGACCCACCTGAAGGTTCAACAGATTATTAATGATAAAAACTCTGGTTCTGTATTTAAACAATGGATAAAAGGAGTCTCTGTAGCAACTGGTGATTATATTTGGATCGCAGAGGCCGATGACTTATGCGATAAGACATTTTTACAAGAGGTGATAGAGGGGTTTTATATAAATAACAATATTACCTTAAGCTACACACAATCAAAACAAATAGACGAACAAGGAAATGTATTGGCTAATCATTATTTAAATTACACAAATGATATCGATAAAGAAAAATGGAAAGCACCCTATTTTCGAAAAGGCGTCGATGAAATACAAGATACGTTACTTATTAAAAACACTATACCTAATGTCTCGAGTGTAGTTTTTAAAAATATAGATATGAAGAAAACAGAAAAACAGTTAGAAAAGTTCAAAATAGCTGGTGACTGGTTCTTCTATGTCTCTCTTCTTACAGAGGGCGATATTTACTTCAATCCAGCATCCCTAAACTATCATAGACGACATTTAAATAGCGTAACAAGAACAGAAGATTCATACTCCCATTACAATGAAGTTGTGCAAATACAAAATTTCATTAAAGAAAGCTTTACTATCGACGACATTTCTAAAATGAAAATGTATACATATAGAAAGTATCTTAAAGCATACTTAAAAATTTAAACGTATGCTTTCTCTGCCATCAATATCTCTTGTAAGGCGATACTATTATTTAAGGGGGAATACTCTTTGAAAGACTTTATAGAGGAACATAAAGATTTAATTTCTCAAATCGCACACAGCTACAATGTAAATGCAAGTATCCATCCTGAGGATCATATCTTTCAGTTCATTGTCACTAATCCCGTTTTCCCATCAAAAAAAGAAGCGATAGATTACTATTTTAAAGACGGGCAAAACTCAGCACAAATACTCTTAGACTTAATCACTTCCCTTTATCCTCCTACAGGCAATCCAATCAAATTGTTAGAGTTTGCATCCGGATACGGTTGCGTAACACGTCATTTATTAAATCTACAAGCGAATTTGAGTATAACCGCTTGCGATATACACGAAGAGGCCATTTCCTTTATTGAAAACAAATTAAATAATTCTTCTATATTATCTCATCCTGAGCCTGAACAGTTAAAATTGGACTCCTCTACGTACGATATTGTTTTTTGTCTATCCTTTTTTTCTCATATGCCTGATACAACTTGGTTTCGTTGGCTGCAAACATTGTATAACGCTGTTTCACCTGGCGGTTTATTCATTTTCACAACCCATGGCTATCAAAGCAAAAAATACTTTGGGTTTCCAAATTTAAATGAACAGGGCTATTGGTTTCTCTCTTCTAGTGAACAATTCGATTTAGATGTGAATCAATACGGACAAACGATAGTTAGTCCCTCTTACGTGTGTGACAAAATTAAATTATTGCCCTATAACCCAATCATCAAAAAGTATACTGAAGGATTTTGGTGGGAACATCAAGACCTTTGGATAATAGAAAAAGAAGTAAAATAATAAACCACGCTCTGCTTACATACAAGTAGAGTGTGGTTTATTATTTTTTACTATATAAGAACTCTTCAATCCATAGCTTATTTAATCTAATCCCATTTTTAAAATCTATTTTAGGTTCCCAATTCAATTCTTGTTTTACCTTATCAATATTTAAAATGATTCTTTGAACGTTCTCTTGTTTTTGTTTATAACAAATAAAGTCCACTTTTCTTTCTGTTATTTTCTCTAGTTCCACAATAATTCGTTTTAAAGAAAGACCTTTGCCACTCCCTATGTTATATACGCAAGATTTCAATTGATTTAATTGTGCTAGTTGTATAGTAATTTCAACTAAATCATCGATATAAATATAATCTCTAATAATCTCCTCTGGATTCCCATATATATTAATCCTTTCATTACTGAGATGCTGGTACAAAAAACAATTTATCGCTCCAACTTTTTTTAAGGGGTTTTGGTATTTTCCATACGGATTAGAATATCTACATACAACATAATCTATTCCATATTTTCTCTGATAAAAATACAAATAATTCTCGAGCGAAACTTTTGTTATTCCATACGGGGAAAGTGGTCTTAATGGATGTTTCTCATCAATAGGCAAATATTCAGGTTCACCATAAACTGTGCCTCCCGAAGAAGCTAATATAATTTTTTTAATACGAAAATCTTTAACACTTTCCATGAAATTAAGAAAAAATAGACTACTATTAATATCGCCGAAAACATCTTCAATTGAAGTTGCTACGTTAGACGTCGCAGCTAAATAAATAATAATATCTATATTCACTAAAGCTTTATATATATCCTCAACATTTTCTAAATCACCTTTAATAAATTCAACTTCACTTATAATATTTTGAGGGAAATTATTTATATGTCTGGAAAATACTTTTACATTTTGCCCCTGTTTCAATAAACCCAATGCGAGGTTGATACCAATGAAACTATTTCCACCTACTATTAAATAATTATTCTTCCTCATAATATCATCTCTCTAGTAATAAATTTTCCCCTTCGTCAAACCTAAAAATATAAACAAATGACTTGATCATTACTATTATTCATCCTCTTATCATTGTATGTTTATTATAATTTTTCATTATCTTTATTTTCTATTTTCATTTTAGAATAGCTTCCTTATTCAGGTTGACTGCAAAAACACTCATAATATTTACTCATCCCCATGAATATATTTAATAAACAATCCTCACTTGTTTAATCCATAAAAAACGTCTACATACACAAACTTCTCAAAAAAGGAGTGCTGAACTCATGAAAAATATAAATCAAGAACTTTTAAATCATGTAATTCTACATAAAGATCGAATTCCGCATTACCATAAAGACTTTCCCCTTATACTATTTTGGAGTCATAGAAGCGGATGCACCTCATTAGCTAATTGGTTCTTTTTTCAAATTGGATTGTTTACTGAAGCAAAGAAATACAATGACTTTATTCATTACTATGAGTTCTGGGTATATAAAAACAATACAAATTACGTACCAAAGTTACAAAACGGTCTTCTAGAAGGTAAAAAGGATGTTTGTAAACTTGTGCGAAATCCCTATACAAGAGCTGTCAGCTCATTTTTATTACTTGCTGATAATCCATATGCTAGCCTACAATGGGAAAGTATTCGTCATTATTTTTATAATGACAAATATAGTAATCAAGGAATATCATTTAAACAATTTTTATATTACGTTCAGGCATTTGGTTCCAATTCCCTAGCAATAGATATACATTTTAGCCAGCAATACATCCCTGGTGAAGAAAACTTCATCCAATGTTATATTCCTTTAGAAGATTTTAATGCACAAATCACCAAACTAGAACACACGTACGATTTGATGAAATCCAATTTAGCACTTCTTACAAATTCAGATCATCATCGCGCCCACAAGATGATTTATGCAGGAAGCTATGCAGAACTTAGCATTACAGATACAGACTTTCCCCGATTTCCAACATACGAAAGCTTTTATGATAAAGAAACTATAGATTTAGTTACAGAAATATACGCACAGGACTTTGAAATATACCCATACACGAAAGGGATATTTTAAGTCTATACATTTTTCTATGAATAAAAGCTAATGCATCGCATAGCATAAAGTGAAACTTTAATTCGAGTCGGGTTCTCTCCAACTGATTATTCTCTTCGCCCAATTGTACTTTTAAAAGATACCTAACTTTCACCCATTCTCTTTAATTTCGCCGATTGTTAACGTGTATCATACTCTCCATAAATACATTGCATGTAACAAAGGAGGGATGTCGTGTGGAAATCAATTTGAAACACAATAATGGGTACTGCGTTATTTGCGAAAAGAAAGCTACATTTATAGAGCATAATGATTGGCTTAGAGATCATTATTTATGTTCTACATGTAACTCTATACCAAGGCAGCGAGCTTTAATCCATGCTTTACACACATTTTTTCCAAAATGGAATTCCTATAGTATCCATGAATCCTCTCCTGGAGCAATTACAACTCAACTACTATTAAAAAACTGTAAAAACTATACATATTCTCAATACTTTAAAAACTATCCTCTTGGCCAATACTTTCAAGGAATTAGATGTGAGAACTTAGAAGACATGACTTTTGAAAATGAATCTTTTGATTTATTCATTACTCAAGACGTTTTTGAGCATGTAATGACGCCAAACAAAGCCTTTAAAGAAATAGAACGAGTATTAAAACCTGGCGGGGCTCATGTATTTACTGTCCCTTGGTATCATACACTCACAAAAACTGTGCAAAGAGCTAGATTGAATAAAGAGGGGATTGAATATATTGAAGAGCCCATTTATCATGGAAATCCTATTGATGAGAACGGATCTTTAGTAACATTCGATTGGGGGCAAGATATGATTGAATATATTTATACACACGCAAATATGTATACAATTGTTTATTTACAAAAGGATAGATCACTCGGGTTAGATGCTGAATTTTTACATGTTTTTATTAGTAAAAAATGTGTAAAAAATTTCTAAATACTATATAATTCAGTGATTTAATAAATGAATAGTAACTTCCCACTACTTGAACTACGAATAACACAAGGGGGATATAACTTGAAAATAATCGCTTTTTACTTACCACAATTCCATCAAATTAAAGAAAATGATCGATGGTGGGGGAAAGGATTTACTGAATGGACAAATACTAAAAGTGCACGACCTTTATTTTCAGGACATTATCAACCGAGGGAACCTTATCAAGATTTTTATTATGACTTAACTACCCCCTCCGTAAGAAAGTGGCAAGCAGAAATCGCTAAAGCATACGGTATATATGGTTTTTGTTATTATCATTATTGGTTTAAGGGAAAAAGACTATTAGAAACCCCCTTTAATGACGTACTAAAGATGAAGGAACCTGACTTCCCTTTTTGTCTTTCTTGGGCAAATGAACCATGGACAAAATCTTGGGATGGTCTCGATAAACATATATTAATGCCTCAAGATTACGGAGATATATCTGATTGGAAGGAACACTTTGATTATTTATTACAGGCTTTCCAAGATGAGAGATATATTTATATAGATGATAAACCTCTATTCATTATTTATCGTCCAGGACATATTCCTGATTGTGAAAAAATGCTTAATTACTGGAATGCATTAGCGCGAGAAAATGGTTTAAAAAGCATATACTTTGCTGAAACATTAAACAGTTTTCCACTACCTAATATAAATGGATTCGATGCTAGCATTCAGTTTGAACCTTTCTATACAATTGCCCATGATAGCTCTTCAGACATAAATAAGGTCATATATGATTCTGATATGCAATTGAATGTTTGGGACTACGATAAAGTATGGATGTATATATTACAACGATCGCTCCCAAAGAAAAAAACATTTCCTGGGGCTTTTGTTGATTGGGATAATACTGCACGACGTAAAAACGCAAATAGCAGCATCTTTGTAGGTTCTACCCCTGAAAAGTTCACCATATATTTAAGCAAGCAAATTCATCGTACTTACTCTTTTTATAACAGCGAGTTTTTATTTATTAACGCATGGAATGAGTGGGCGGAAGGAACTTACTTAGAGCCAGATGAAAAATATGGATTTTCTTATTTAGAAGGGGTTAAAAATGCAATTGATAGAGGTATGAAAGCATACAAAAAAGACGAGTCATTCTGACTCG
>NZ_JXIS01000131.1:0-902 GCF_000836715.1 Bacillus sp. L_1B0_5
GGTGCAAACAATGGATAACTAAATGAAAATAAAAATAAACCATTGAGTTCTTCCTCAACAGTTGCGTTATAAATATTTTTATCTAAAGCCCCTATACCATTGTGTGTAAAATCAGTCTCATTTGGTTTATATAAAGTAATCATTTATATCTCCACCTAGGTCGAATTTCCATAAATTGAATTTCTCCTGACCACTCTATTGTATTTTCTCCTACGTTGAATATAGGGAACTGCCCAACCATTTTATTATTCATTGATATGGTATCGGTATATGCTTCAAGTATTTCTGAGTCTATGACAACAGAACCATTCACATCTTTTATTTGAAAAGAGACGTCATTGATTGTTATACGGAAAGTACCATTTCCCACAATCCAAAACTTAGGATCAGATTCAATTGTACCTGGATTATAAATTACACCAGGTTTGGTGAGCTTTAGATTTACATCCTCTGTATATTCAAAGGGATCTAGCTTAAAATCCACTTCAAATTCACCGTGTTCTTCAATTTCATTTACAATATCACCTACTACAACATGTTTAATTTTTCGATACACATCATCATCAGTAAAATATAATGTTTTTCCATTCATCAACCAAGCCTTCATACGTCGCACTAACGGCTTAATATTCTCTTCTTCAAGCATATTGAACTTTATTTTTAAAGGGACGTCTTTAAACGCCCCTTTTTTTGTAAGTGAACCATGTCTACCAGACACTTCAATATGTTCTACTTCTTGTTCTGCTGTAGGAATAACAGGGCGTCCTACTATACATATTCCGTAGTCACTTGCCAACTGATTATCGATACCTATGTCTAGCAATTTAAGTCCTCCCTATTCCTATTTTTGAATTACGCCCTTTTTGAGCAAGTGCATCATCTATTTTTCCGACCATGCGGTC
>NZ_JXIS01000132.1:0-4856 GCF_000836715.1 Bacillus sp. L_1B0_5
TGAAAATCATCTATTAGCACACGATGCGGTCCATGACGTAGCAATTGTATCTATGCCTGACGATTATTTAGGAGAACGTACTTGCGCTTTTGTCATAGCTCGTGGACAAGCTCCAACTGTAAGTGAATTAAAAACGTTTTTAAGAGAACGTGGTATTGCGGTTTATAAGATTCCAGATCGAATTGAATTCATTGAATCATTTCCGCAAACAGGTGTTGGAAAAGTAAGCAAAAAGGAATTACGTAAGGTTATTGCTGAAAAACTTGTTGCAGTAATGCAATAATCTTGAAAATAAATATTATTAAATGGATGTAAATACCACATGTCAATTTTTACTCTATGCCATTAGAATTAGATTTACTAATTAATAAAGTAAGATAGAAACCAGATCCAGAACGTGTTGTTCTTCTTATGCACGATATGCAAGAGTATTTTTTAGATGCATATCATGAAGTAGGATCATCAAAAGTGGAACTTACCTCGAATATTTAAACGTTGAAAAAGAATGCGCATAATTAGGGATTCCAATCGTTTATACTGCACAACCGGGTGGACAAACTTTAGAACAATGAGAATTGTTGCAAGACCTTTGGAGCGATGGAATTCCAGCTGGACCAGATAATAAGGAATTTATTGATGAGCATATTTCTGATGAAGATAATTTATTAGATAGAGGATTAGACTCTATCATATTATGAGCTTTGTAGAGATGTTGCGTCGAAATGATATTGGAATAACGTTTGTGGACTTAGCAGAGAGACCAACTTTGAGTGATTGGTGGGAACTTATTTCATCTAAAATTAAATAAGCTTTAATTGTTAATAAATTTATCACCTATAGTAGAATGATATATATTTTCTTTGGATAGTTAATTTTTAAAAAAATGTAATATTGTACTGGGATTTATGTGAAATAGTATAAATAATAAAGTTATTATATATCATGTGGGCAAAATTAAGTTACTTCCTAAGGTGCATATAAAGAAAAGTTGCTCACATGATAATAACCGTAAAAACTATTTTAGAGACACAAGTAGTACAACGGGGATAATGAGCCATTTTTTCACATTTTACTATAGCTTTTATTTCCATACATTAAGGAATTTTATAATTGTAAGCGGTATTATTAATATTCTATATATAATTCCCCCAAAGTGATAGATGAGTAGATATATAAGTAAGTATCATTAAGTAAATTTTTTATTACTGAGAGGAGTATGGTATGAAGAGTTATAAAAATAAAAAATTTTTACAGTCAGATGTGTTTAAGATATATGGATGGTTAATATCATATATCAAGCCGTATAAATTTAATTTTGTGGTGCTAATTTTTTGTAGTTTGCTATTATCAATAAGTAGTCTTTTAATACCTAAAGCTATTCAATTTTTAATAGATGGTTCATTAATAAACAATAATTTATTAGAATTCTACATATTGTTATTTGGATGTATGTTAATTATTTTAATAATAAATTTTTTAATTATTCCAATTCAAAATGTTCAACAACGTAAATTACAAGAATTTTGTTCCCGTGATTTACAATTTCATATTTTAAAGCATTTAAGAAATTTAGATATTTATTATTATGAGACAAATTCCCCTGGAAAACTTCTGTCGCTTTTAAGTACAGAGGTAAAGAATGTGCAAAAGTTATATAGTACATTACTTCCTATGTTTATTAATGAGTTAGGATTTGCCATAATCTCTATAATATTTATGTTAATGACAAGTATTAAATTAACATTAATAATAATTCCATTTCTATTTTTATATTATTTATTTGGCCCTTATTTTGAGAAAAAAGCATCAATCAGTGCGAAAAATATGTCTAATTCTCGTATTGCATTAAACAAAAAGGCGTATGAAAGTATTTCATCTATTACAGAGTTGAAAGTTAACAATGTACAGAAATGGGATTTAGACAATTTTTTGAATAAACATAATGTCTTTAATGAAAGTTTAATAAAAATGTACTTTTATGCTTATTTAAGAGGGACGGTTCGGAGGATTTCTTATTATTTAGGGGGAATTGCTTTAATTATAGTTGGGTATTATTTAATTAGAAATAATGAAATATCCTTGGGGGTATTTGTGGCGTTTTTTCTATACTATTTTAATGCAATGCATAGAATTACAGCAGTAATAACATCTATGACTGAACAAAAAATATTAATTTATCAAGCAAAAAATTTATATGAGTTTTTAACTGAGAAACCTAAAGTGAAAAATTTAATGTTGTCTACTACAAAACCTGAAGATATCAATACAATAGAATTTGAAAATGTAAAATTTGGTTATAATTCAAACCAGCTTATATTAAATAACTTTAATTTAAAGATAACGAAGGGTGAACGAGTTGTAATTGTAGGGGAGAGCGGCATAGGTAAAACCACTATTTTTAAATTACTTATGAGAGCATACGATTCAGAGAGTGGTAATATTTACGTAAATGGTAAACCTATTTGTCAATTTTCACTATCAAGTCTAAGAGACTCTATAGGATATGTACCTCAGGAAACGTATTTATTTGGATCTTCTGTTTTCGATAATATAAAATTTGCAAATCCAGAAGCTTCTGATGAGCAAGTAATAGAAGCTGCAAAATTAGCTAATGCACATGAGTTTATAAGCATGTTAAATATGGGATATAAAACGCTATTAGGTGAAAGGGGAATTAAATTATCTGGAGGACAAAAACAAAGAATTGCATTAGCAAGAATGTTTGTGAAAAAGCCAACTTTAATTTTATTAGATGAGGCAACTGCTTCACTAGATAACAACAATGAAGAGATAATATATTCTCAATTAAATAATTTACCAACAGAGACAACCGTTATTGCTATTGCTCATCGACTATCTTCCATAAAACATTTTAATCGTATTGTTGTTATTGATAAGGGACAAGTTATAGAATCTGGTACTTACGAGGAACTAATTAGTCAACAGGGATTGTTCACTGAATTAATAAATAGAGAAAATGAGTACTTGGAGGTATAAATGAATAGTCTAGTTTGGATTTTTAAAAGGGTTATTGATAATAAATGGATATATACGTTTGCTATTCTACTGTTATTCTTAGAATCCGGTGCCTATATTTCTTCTACTGTTTTACAGCAAAAGCTAATAGATAATGTATTCATAAATAAGGAATATGATCAATTTCTATACGTATTGTCTCTAATTGCAGTTTCATATATAAGTTATTCGCTACTTTTTACAATAAGTTCTTATGTTTTAGCCAAAAATATGTCTAATTTTTTACTATCCTTAGCAAATAATTATTTGCAACACCTTTATAGCATAAAAACTGCGATTTTTCAAAAAAGGCGTACAGGAGAATATGTACATCACTTTACAGCTGATATAGGAAGTATTGGACGTTTATTAGCGTGGGATATTCCAAGATTACTACAACAATTGTTTAGCATAATACTATTAACTTTTATTATTGGTTCCACAAATATTTATGTATTAATATTCATTTTAGTTTTTAATATTTTTTATATATTATTTGCTAAACATTTAGCGAGTAAATTTAAAAAAATGTCTAAAATAATAAATAAAAAAGAATCTAGGATTTTAGTCCGGCTAGAGGAATGTATATCGTCTACTAGAGAAGTACTTATTTTTAATAGGACAAAGTGGGAACAACAAACTTTAAATAAATTATTTGATCGTTATTATGTGCATGCTTTTAAAGAAGAAAATATTCGAAGTAAGCATTTACTTGCAAATGAATCACTAAAATGGGGAACAAGTCTAATAGTTCTCGCAATAGGTTCTTATAAAGTATATGTGGGTTCAATGTCAATTGGTGCACTAGTTATAATTTTTCAATTATCTTTACAGTTAGCAGATGCCATAAAAGGGATATATGATGCAATTTTTAGATCAATGAGATCTATAGTTTCTATTGATAATCTTAGGGAAGAATATAACAGAAATAATCATCAAGAAGAACTTAAAAATAATACGTTATTATTAGGAGATAAATTTACAATCAGTGTAGAAGATGCTTCGTATAAATATTTTAATAATAAAAATTATTCAATACGCAATTTATCCATGGAAATCCCCCCTGGTAAAAAGATTGCACTTGTGGGTTCCAGCGGATCAGGTAAATCAACTTTAATTAGTCTATTGTTAAAGTTTGATGCCCTAAATTCAGGAGAAATTAAAGCGGATAATTTATCAATAATGAAGATAGAAAGTAATACATGGTTTCAAAATATAGGGGTAGTTTTCCAAGAACCATATTTATTTTCAGATACAATACGAAATAATATACTTCTAGGTTCTATTGTTTCATCTGAGCGACTTGATGAAATTATCAAAGTTGTTTGTTTGGACGATTACATAAGGCAGTTACCAGAAGGTTATGAAACGGTCATAGGGGAAAGAGGTCTAACCCTGTCAGGCGGGCAAAGACAACGATTAGCGCTAGCTAGGGCGTTAATAAGAAATCCTTATATATTAATTTTAGATGAAGCCACTTCAGCATTGGACATGAATACAGAGGAGAAAATCATGAAAAATATTGATAACATACGTAAAGGTAAGACTACCATAGTTGTTGCGCACAGGTTATCAACGATTGAAAATTCAGATCTTATATATGTATTAGAAAATGGATCCCTTGTGGAAACAGGAAAACACCAAGAATTATTGGAAAATAACTCACTATACACAAGGCTTGTTCAAAAGGACATAGCAACAAATATACGTTCATAAGAAACTTTTCTTCAAAAACGTATACAATTGGATGATGAATTTGTATATCTAGTTGTTTATTTAATAACTAGATATATTTATTGAATTTTATGTTTTTGGAGGGTGTTGCAAAACTAAAATAAATA
>NZ_JXIS01000133.1:0-272 GCF_000836715.1 Bacillus sp. L_1B0_5
AAAAAAGGCATAGATTCCTTCTGGAATCCACTCCTAAGCAGTTAATCCAAATAACTGATGAATACATCTATTCTGATTTTGGGCAGATTGTGCCCTTAATTTGAGTTGACCTTTTTTGACCATATGCATGGCTTCTATTCCAGCAATCATTTTTACAGCTGTTTGCATCGATTTCAAACCAAGCATATTCCGAATTCGTTTTTTTATAAATCGATGGTCTTGTTCAATCATGTTGTTTAAATATTTTTTAACCCGAAGTGGCATACCATATG
>NZ_JXIS01000134.1:0-38301 GCF_000836715.1 Bacillus sp. L_1B0_5
ACGAAGTGAAAGTGGGGGTAGTTCAATGAATAATAGATGTTACAGCTGTAGTAGTGAGCAATTGAGTATTAAAAGTGCTTGTGGATGCTAGGAATAATGGTTTGATATCGAATAACCGTTCCAGAATATAGAGTTGCAAATGATCCTCCTGTGTTCCAAGTGGTAGCTGTTTGTAAATAGCCTTTGAATTGCTCTAAAGAATTTTAAATTTTTTCGGATACTTCCTTAAGACTAGTAATGTGCTTAAGGTTATTTTGCATATGAGCTTTTAATTTTTTAATACTTTTGATTCAGGATTAATATTTTATTATATATACATTAGGAATTTATAGTTTTATAAGAACAATGAATGATTTGTATATGTTTAAATGAAATAGTTAACAGCATATTTACATTTTATTAACTATTGGATAATGGAGAAAGTGTAGTAAGAATGAGATGATAAAGATGCCAAAAGGCAATGTAAAAAAGGAGGTGTTAATATGAAAGAGTCAAAACAAGTTGCTCCAGAAGGAAAATCTCAAGTTTAATTATTAAAAAAGGTAAGGACATTTAGATACTATCTAAATGTCCTTATTAATATTTAAAGTAATTTTATAATAATATATGAAATTATACATAACAAGAAGTCAATATATTTTTTAATGAAGTCTTCTCATTAATTTTATGTTTCTATTTAGATTTTATAATTTTGCAAGAAGAATGAATTAGTATATGTTTAAAAGAAATGAAACAGTTAACAGAAAATTCACTTTTTTGTAACTGTTAGATAATGGAGAAAGTGTAGTAAGAATGAGATGATAAAGATGCCAAAAGGCAATATAAAAAGAGGAGGTGTTAATATGAAAGAGTCAAAACAAGTTGCTCCAGCAGGGAAAACTCAAGTTTAATTATTAAAAAAGGTAAGGACATTTAGATACTATCTAAATGTCCTTATTACTTTAAAAGATTAGTTTATAAATATTTATTATTTTAAAAGTTATTCCTCTCATTCCCCTATTAACTCTCATAATTTGGTGCGATATCATAAAAAAATAATAGTGAAACCAAAATACATAAACTATACTAATATTTCATGTAATATATTTCCATTTACTTTGTGTGAGGGTTTATTGATATTTTTGTTAATAATAGATTACCTATAACTAATTTATTGTGTAATCAAAATGAAATATATCCTTTCTTAAGATAAAACCAAACGTTTAAAAATTAGAAAATTTAGTTAATAACGAAAAAATAACCTTCCATTTATGTTTTTAATTTAATTAAGTTTGTATGCTTTTTATAAGAAAAAATAATATGGGGTAGGAAAATATGAAGAAAAATAGAGTCTCACAATCTGTATTAGGTTTAATAGGTGAAACACCTTTAATATTATTAGAATCGTTTTCTAATAAAGGTGTAAATGTCTTTGCAAAGCTAGAGGGATTTAATCCAGGTGGGAGTATGAAAGATCGCCCAGCAATGAATATGATTCAAAACGCTGAAGAAAAGGGATTATTAAAGCCTGGAGGACGTATTATTGAATCGAGTTCAGGGAATTTAGCTATATCCTTATCTATGATTGGAGCACTTAAAGGATATAAGATTCATTGTGTTGTTGATCCTAGGACAAGTGAGACAAACTTAAAAATTATGAAAGCTTATGGTGCAACAATTGAAATGGTAACTTCCCCAGATCCAGAAGGTGGATATCAAAAAAGTAGAATTAAAAGAGTACAAGAATTACTAAGTTTATATGAGGGATCTTTTTGGCCAAATCAATATGATAATGAGAAAAATCCTGAATCTCATTATAAGGGAACCGCTTATGAAATTTATAATGTCTTACAAGGAAATATTGATTATCTTGTAATACCAGTAAGTTCAGCAGGTTTACTTACTGGGTGTGGAGCGTTTTTTAAAGAACATATTCCTAATGTGAAAATTATTGCTGTAGATGCAAAAGGTTCTACAATTTTTGGAGGTGAACCTTCACCTAGAAAGATGACGGGGATAGGAGGAAATATTACTCCACCAAATCTAAAGATAGAATTAGTAGATGAGGTAACTTATGTGGGAGATTTAGAAGGTATTAACATGTGTCAAGAGTTGATGGCTAATGAGAGTCTATTAGTTGGTCCATCATCTGGAGCTGCTTTATTTGTGGCAAATAAAATAAAACAAAAAAATGAAGGTAGTAAAAATATCGTTGTGATTTTTCCGGATAATGGGGATAGATATTTAGATGGTCTTTTAGAAACGTTATCATCCAAAAAACATAAAAAGATTAGTGCTAGAGATTTAATACAGGTATGAGAAGGGGAAAGAAAATGACTTATGTTAAAAATGTATTTGAATTATGTGGAAATACGCCTGTTGTGAAATTAAATAATCTTTCCAGCTACCATAATGTGTATCTAAAACTAGAAAGCTTTAATCCTGGAAAAAGTATTAAAGATAGACCTGTACTTGAAATGCTAAATGAAGCAGAAAGGGTAGGAAAGTTAAAATCCGGAATGACAGTAGTTGAATCCACTTCAGGTAATACAGGCATAGCATTGGCTTTATATGCTAAAAAGAAAGGGTATCGTGTTATTTGTGTAGCTGATGAAAATATCCCTAAAGAGAAGTTAAATTTATTGAAGGCATATGGTGCGGAAGTTCGAATGATTGAGGGATCTATGGAAGTTAAAAATGCAGATTTGACTGAGTATAGAATTCAATATATTCAAGATTTAATTAAAAGGAATGATAATTATATAAATCTAAGCCAATATGATAATGAAATGAACCCATATGCTCACCAACGTTCCACAGCACAAGAAATTCTAAAGCAAATAGATGAAACTACTAAGGCTATAGTTATAAGTGTTGGTACTGGAGGAACAATAACTGGAATTTCTAGAGAAATAAAGAAGAGAAAACCCGATATTTTAATATATGGGGTGGAACCTGAAGGATCTACTTTGTTCGGTGGAGAAAGAGCACCTTATTTGCAACAAGGCCCTGGTAATTATTTTAAACCTAAAATTTTTGACCCTACACATGTTGATAGTTATGAAAAAGTAAGTGATTATAATGCTTTTAAAACAGCAAGAAATTTAGCTAAGAAAGAAGGGTTGTTGTTAGGGGGATCCTCAGGTGCTGTAGTGTATGCTGCTATGAAATTAGGTAACTATTTTAAGGATTCTGGAAGTGTCATGGCCGTTTGTCCTGATAATGGTACTAAGTATCTAGATACTATTTTCAATGAACAATGGCTAGCGAAGCATAACCTACTCTAACAAGGAAGTGGATTTTATGGTAATGACTGAGAAAGAAGTGAATGATTATCAATTAGTAAAAGAAATTTGTGAGAAAGACATAACAGATATAAGAAAACTTATACAAGATGTAAAGAAAAAAGGATATGAGATTTTGCAAATTGAGAGTTTATATTTTTTATTTCCAATTAGCATTCAAAAGAATAGGTATATGCTAATAAAAGAAAAAGGAATCGAAATTAGTGGAAGTATTATTTCTTTATACAAAAATAAAGTTTATAAGGTAGATGCTGCTTACATTTTTCATGAAATTGAGCTAAATGATTACACTATCTTAATGGTAGATATTGATTTAAAAAAACAACGGGCCCATCATACCTTGAAATTTACAAAAGAGTTAATAGTGTATCAGAATCTTAACTATTTACTTTTGCCAATTTTCCAGTTGCTATCACTAAAAAAAGTTCTGAAAAATTGTATTGAGTACTCCCGTAATAGAACTACATTTGGAGTACCTATTCATAAGCATCAAATGGTTGCGCAAATTTTAGCAGAGGGTTTTACAGAATATAGCCTAAATAAACTATACTTGATTGATTTAATTGAAAAGTTAAACAAGGAATTAGTTAATTTGAAGGACTATATCGAATACATTAAATTAATTATGGAAAGTCAACAAAAGATGTTAGATCAGATAATACCAGTAACTGGAGCTCATGGCTTGTTAGCAGAGTCCGAAGTCAATAAAGATTTTTTGGAAATTCACATAACTGGATCTGTTTTTCGGTATGTAAATTATATTTTTGATTAAAGGTGTTAGATATATGAATAGAATAAAAACTTTATTACAAGAACAAATAAATCAAGGTAATGGAATAAGTATCGCGAATGATGAAGCAACGTATTCTCCCTCCAGGGTATTAGATGAAATAAACGTTATTAGTAAAAATTTTAAGTATGTACAAACAGGTGAAAAGATTGGTCTAGTTATAGATCATTCTATGGAGTCACTTTTTATATTATTAACAATAATAAACCAAGAGTGTTGTGTTATCCCAATGGATATTCAGTCACAAGAATTTGAAATAGAAAGAGTTAGCAAAATCGCCAGTGTTGATATATGGATATTACCTGATAATCATAGTTATAAATTAACTTCGAGTTTTTCGACATATACCTATACATATGTTTATCAAAATACAATTCAACCTAATAATTATAAAAAAGTAAATTTAGGTTACATATATATGCTAACTTCTGGAACTAAAGGTATGAGTAAAATTGCAAAAATCCCTTATCAAAGTCTATGGGATGGTGCTACTGCCTATCAAAAATGGTTTGAAATACAGGGGGCCGATACAATTCTTTCAACAGTTCCATTGACTCATTCTTACGGATTAATTGGTGCTTGTTTAGGGGCTTTTTACAGTGGAGCAACATTATATTTGTGTAAAAATCCTACTCCAAGAAGGGTTGTTAGTATTATTAAGAAGTTACAACCGACAATATTGTTTGGGGTACCAGTCCTGTATTCTTTACTAAACCAAGCAAATAAGATCAAAAAAGAAGATTTAGCTTCCTTACGTTTGTTGATATCGTCTGGAGGTCCTCTTAATAATGATGTTCAGGAGACCTTTTATAAGAAGTATGAACTTTCTATTCAACAAGTCTATGGTAGTACTGAAACTGGTATGATTGCAGCGACACATCCAAATAAAAAATCTAATCCGAAGTCTGTAGGGTATCTTTTGCCCCATGTGCGAGCTGAACAGGATGATAAAGGTCATATAGTAATTAAAAGTAAAACAATGTTTGGAGGTTATTTAACAGAGTTAGGAGAACAAAACCCGATAGTTAATAACACGTATGCAATTGCCGATTATGGAAAGATAGAAAATAATGAGGTGTTTTTACTTGGAAGATCACCGAGTTTTATAAATGTTGCTGGAAGAAAAGTAAATCCAGCTGAAATTGAAAATCTTCTGATGCAGCATCCGAGTGTAAAAGAAATTAGAGTTATTGGTCAACGAGATGAGTTATATGGAGAGAAAATTATTGCATATGTTAAAAGTTCAGGGGATGAATTTGATGAATTTGCTTTAAAAGAATATTTAATAAATAGTTTAGCATTTTATAAGTTACCACATGAAATAAAGAACGTAGAAGAAATCCCTAAGGGTTGGAAAGAAACTTATGTAAAGGAGTAGAGTACCAATGATTTTTGTAGAAGATAAAGAATTAACGGAAGTATGTATAGTAGGCCTGGGGTATGTTGGAATTACCTTAGCGGGTGCTTTTCTTGCAAAAGGACAAAAAGTTTTTGGTGTCGAGGTTAAGCAAGAAGTTAGAGATAGTTTAAAAGATGGGTCGATACATTTATTTGAACCCGGTGTTGAAGAAGTAATTCAAAAAGAATGCAATGATAAGTTAATAGTTAGTGAAGAAATTCCTAATAATTTGAAGAATGTAATTATATGTGTAGGAACGCCTTATTCGAAAGAACATGAAATGCCTTATTTAGAATACCTTATTTCTGCGGTAAAAGCTGTAAGGGATAAAATGACATCTGAAACCTTAATTGTAATCCGGAGTACTTTGCCTGTAGGTGTAACTAGAGAAGTTGTAATTCCTATCCTACAAAATAGTATTGATAATCCTAAAGTGGTTTTTGCACCAGAACGAACGATTCAAGGTAAGGCATTGGAAGAGTTATTAAGTTTGCCACAAGTTATAGGAACTGATAATGATAAACATTTTGAAGAAGCTAAAATTCTTTTTGAAAAATTAGGGGTGGAAATAGTAAGGGTAGATTCTTTTGAAACTGCAGAAATGCTAAAGCTTATGTGTAATGCACATACTGATACTTTGTATAGTTTCGGGAATGAAATGGCAAAGGTATCGGAAGGGTATAATGTTGATATCCATGAGATGGTACAAGCTGCTAATCATAATTATCCAAGGCCTAATATTGCAGTACCTGGTTATGTTGGGGGATCTTGTTTAACAAAAGATCCATATCACTTAATATATTCGGCGAGACAAAAAGGATATTTCCCCAAATTAATTAAAACTGCAAGAGAAAATAATGAACTTTTGGTGGGGGAAATTATAGAAAAGATTTCAGGAATTTTAAAGAAAAAAAATATTGAATGGAATAAAACAAAAGTTTTTGTTTCTGGATTGGCCTATAAAGGGAGACCAGAGACTGATGATTTAAGAGGAAGTGCAATCTGGGAAGTGCTAAAACTAATAGAAGTAAAAAAAGTTGCGGATATTTTCCTTCATGATTTTGTAATTGAAGAAGCTAAAATTCAAAAGGAATTTGATAAACAAGTAGTAAGTTTTAAAGAGGGGTTTGAAAGTAGTAATATCATAATCATTTTAAATAACCACCCTAAATATAAAAATGAATTTGACGATAATCAGTTTGAAATTAATAAAGATGCGATTATCTTTGATGTTTGGGGTATTTTAAAAGATAAATTTAAAAATGAAAGTGAAAAAAAATATGAATATTTAGGGGTTGGTTTTCATGGCTAATATCTTAGTAACTGGTGGAGCAGGATTTATAGGATTTCATTTAGTAAAGCATTTATTAAAAATAAAACACAATGTTACAGTTATTGACAACTTTTTTAGAATTAAAGAGGATGAGGAGTTTAAAAAATACGAATCTAGTTTCCGCTTTATTCAAGGTGATTTAACTAAACCGTTGGTGAATGTGTTAGATAATCAATCTTTTGATTATGTATTTCATTTAGCTGCTATTAATGGTGTAAAATATGCGAATGAGATTCCAGAAACGGTATTAAGGACTAATATTTTAAGTACTATTAATATACTAGATTGGTGTGCTGAGAATCCACCTAAATCATTTGTATTTGCCTCATCAAGTGAAACTTATAATGGCTCTAAAGAGTGTTTTGAAATGCCGATCCCTACACCTGAAAACGTACCTGTAGCAATTAAAGATGTTTCTTTACCAAGAAATTCTTACGCATGTTCAAAGATGACAGGAGAGTTGTTAACGATACACTACGCAAATAAATATAATTTTATAGGAAAAGTAGTTAGATATCACAATATATACGGACCAAGAATGGGGAAAGATCATGTAATCCCGGCTCTAATTGATAGAATTTTAAATAAGGAAAATCCATTTAATTTATATGGTTCAGAACAGACACGGGCATTTTGTTATATTACAGATGCAATTGAGGCAACATATAATGTTGCGTTATTAGAAGATAAAGAGGATTACATTGTTCATATTGGTAACTCAGATGAAGAAATTGATATTAAATCACTTTGCAATAAAATTTTTGAAGTTGCTAGGTATGAAGCTGAGATCAAAGAGTTATCAGCACCTCCTGGCTCACCTTCTCGAAGATGCCCTAGTATTGAAAAACTTAAAACGTTAACGGGTTATAAACCTAAAGTGTTTTTAGAGGAAGGTTTATATGAGACTTATACATGGTATAAAGAAGAATATGAAAAAAGTTTTAATACTCTTCAGAAGTAGCCATCCATTATTATCTGGTGCTGATAATATGGCTATCTATACAGCAAAAAATTTAGCTAGATTTTCTGAATTTGAGATTACTTTGGTACAAAAAAGCGATGTGTATTCTGAAAAATATGTATATGATGATCAAATGGTAAAAAGAATTTTTATTCCAACAAATTCTTTTTCTAAAGATTACTTATCTTTGTTTAATGAATTGCAACCCAATATAGTTCATTTAATAGATCTAGTTGATGAAGAATTTTGTGATATGGCTTTAGCTCTAGCAGAGGATTTCCCTTTAATTCTGACTCCTGCAACAGATATTAGCATGTGGGGGAATGAAAAAAAGGCAATTGATTTATGTTATCTAGCTCAAAAAATTATAACCTTAACTAGTCACGAAGAAGACCTAATTGTTGAGAAATTAGGAGGGGATTATTCAAAACGAATCACTAGGGTACCACAAGCCCCTATATTAAGTGATAGTAAAGGCTTTAATTTTAGAGATAGATACAATATCAAGGAAGAGGATCCTATAATTTTGTTTTTAGGTAGAAAATTAAAGTCAAAAGGTTATCATATTCTGTTAGAGTCTAGTAAACTTGTGAAAAGTAAATATCCAAATAGTAAGTTTGTATTTATCGGTCCACATCAGTTAGATTCGCGGGATATATTTGCGGACTATATTAATGATGAAGCAATTATTGATTTAGAACAGGTTTCTGAAGTGGAAAAATTATCTGCGTTGAGGGCTTGTAATTTACTTTGCTTACCTTCAACTGTAGACGTTTTCCCATTAACTTTTTTAGAAGCATGGGCATGTAAAAAACCTATAATTTCAGCTTCTTTTCCAGGGGTAGACCAGATTATTCAACATAGGTTAAATGGATTAATTACTGAAGCAACAGTTTGTGGTATTTCTGAAAATATAGAATTTTTATTAGGGCATGAGAAAACCGCTAGAAAGTATGGGGAAAATGGCTATGAGAAAGTAATTAATCATTATTCATGGGAAAAAGTAGCAGATAATATGGCTTCAATTTATAAAGAAGTAATTAAAAAGGAGGGAACAATTCTATGAGAGCAGTAATTATGGCTGGTGGGAAAGGAATGCGATTAAGACCTTATACAAAAGTTATTCCAAAACCTCTTATTCCTTTAAATGAAATTCCAATTCTTGAAATTATTTTGAGACAACTTCAATATCAAGGTTTTACTCATGTTACTTTAACTTTAAATTATAAAGCACGCTTAATTCAAAGTTATTTTGGAGATGGAAAATGGCTAGGTCTATCATTGGACTACACAGTAGAAGAGAAAGAGTTGAGTACAATCGGTCCATTATCTTTAATTAATAACTTAAATGAACCATTTTTATTAATGAATGCAGATATTCTTACCGATATTGATTTTAGTAAGTTTTATAAAGATCATCTTAAATCTAAAGCTGTTGGAACTGTTATGTTATACCAATACGGTTTAAATGTAGATTTTGGAGTGATCGAGAGGAATAGCGAGGGAGACATTGTTAAGTATATAGAAAAACCGTCGCAAAATATGTTGATCTCTTCGGGGATATACATGTTAAATCCAGAATCACTCAACTGTATTAGGAAAGGTGAAAAACTAGGAGCACCCGAGTTTCTACAAAGGTTAATCCATTCCAATAAAAGAGTAAAATCTAATATTCATGAAGGTATTTGGATGGACATTGGGACCAAAAAAGGATTAGATGAGGCAGAAGAATTTTTTAAAAAAAATAGGGGAATGATTCTAAAGTCAGAGAGTGAAAATTTAATTGAAAAAGAGCGAGTGATATAAGTTATGGAGTGGAAAATCTCACTATATGATTTAACAATTGGAAAAGAAGAATTACTTGCTGTACAGAGGGTAATGCAGTCTAAATGGATTTCTATGGGAGAAAAAACAAAAGAGTTTGAACAAGTGTTTGCTGAAAAGTTGGGAGCCAACTTACCTGGTATAGCGATGAATAGTGGTACAGCTGCATTACATACAGCGATGAAAATACTAGATATTGGACCAGGAGATGAAGTGCTAGTTCCTTCAATGACATTCGTTGCTTCTGCCAATGCGGTTAAAATGGTTGGTGCAACCCCAATTTTTGTGGATTCAGTTAGTGAACTAGACTTTAATATGAATGTAGAATCAATTGAAAAAAATATTACAAGTAAAACGAAAGCAATTATTGTTGTTCACTATGGTGGTTATAGTGCTGATATGATAAATATTTTAGCAATTGCTAAAAATAAAGGGCTAAAGGTTGTTGAAGATGTTGCACATGGACCATTTATTAAAACGAAACAAGGGTTTTTAGGAACGATTGGAGATATTGGATGCTATAGTTTTTTCTCTACTAAAAATATTACAACAGGTGAAGGTGGTATGCTTGTAACTTCTAATC
Source organism: Bacillus sp. L_1B0_5 (assembly GCF_000836715.1). Lineage (NCBI taxonomy): Bacteria > Bacillati > Bacillota > Bacilli > Caryophanales > Bacillaceae > Bacillus > Bacillus sp. L_1B0_5. Next base: position 10,175 of record NZ_JXIS01000134.1, read on the forward strand.
CGGATTTACATGAAAGGGCGCGTTTATTTAGATCACATTCTATGAGTATTAGTTCTTGGGATAAATATAAGGGGCGTCCTACTACATATGATGTGAGCGAAGTAGGAATGAACTATCGAACTACAGATATTGCTTCTGCAATTGGTATTGAGCAAGTTAAAAAATATAATTCTAATCAAAGCAAGCGAGAATATCTAGTTCAATTATATCGGGAAAATCTTAGTCAAATTCCAAGCTTATTAGTACCTTTTGAATCTAGCTGTATTTCTGAGAGCAGTCATCATATTTTTCCGATTATATTGCCAAAAGAAGCTAATAGAAATAATATTATTAATTTTTTGAAGGAAGAAGGAATACAAACAAGCGTACATTATCCAGCGTGCCATCTATTTACTTTGTTTAGGAAAGAACAAGGGACCAAAATAGGGCTCTGTCCAGTGGCAGAAGATATAGCGAATAAAGAGCTCACATTACCTCTTCATCCTCAGATGATTCAGGATGATGTTCATTTAGTATGTGAATTGTTAGAGGAAGCTTTAAAAGAGGAGGTATAAAAGGCGTGTATTTCGGATTTAATTATCATCCTTCTAGTGTTGGTTGTCATTATTGGACTAATTGGAATGAGAATGAAATTAAAGAAGATTTATTACTTATGTCAAAGGAAGGATACAATGTAGTAAGGTTTTTCTTATTCTGGAAAGATTTTGAGCCAGAGGAAGGAAGATATAACAAGCTTATAGTAGAAAGATTACATCGATTTATGCAATTAGCTAATGAAGTAAACTTATATTGTATTCCATCAATTTTAACAATCTGGATGAATGGACAATTATTTAAATTACCTTGGACAGAATCTACGGATTTGTGGAAGGATGCTAATTTAAAAAAAAGAGCGGAAAATTTTTTGGAGTTTATAGGATTAGAATTAAGGAAGTATAAAAATATATTATATTATGACATCGGCGATGAAATTATATATATAAATAAAGAAACTTCACTTTCTATAGGGGAGACGGAAGCAAAACAGTGGTTAAAAGAAATGAAAATAGCCTTAAATAAGGGAGATGAATCCGGGAAAATAATGTTGGGAACTGATCATTTATCTATTGTTGGAAATAATGCTTTTCATGTTTCTAATATCGAAAACCAACTAGATATACTGGCGGTGCACGGTTTCCCATTATGGACAGAATTTAATATTGAATCTAATGATTCATGGAAGTCATCGTTATATGTTTCATTTTTAGTAGCAATAGCTTCTGCTTATGGAAAGTGTATTGTTGATGAGTTTGGCTTATATGGATGTTCAGATGACATAAGATCTGATTATTTATTAACTAGTGGATTAAGTAGTATTTTACATGGTGCCATTGGGCTTATCTCCTGGTGTTGGAAAGATTTTGAGAGTACAGAAAAACCATATGATTTAAGACCAGGAGAAAGATTCGTTGGTTTTTATAATTTATTAGGAGAACCAAAGACAAGTGTTAATAGTTTAAAAGAATGCATGAAAGTCTCTAGAGAAATAAAAAGTAGAAATAAAGTTACAAAAAAAGTAGGGGTATTTATAACTGAAAACTCTGAAGGGTTTAATTGTTCTGAATTGAAGTTCACTAAGAAATCTATTGCTAGTTTTTATGCATTTTTACTTTTAAAAAAAGCACATATCCCTGTAGAATTTTGCAAAGATAACTTATCACAATACAAAGCAATTATTGTACCTTCTAATAATCAGTTAACAGAAAGAGATTTAGAGGAACTGAAACGATTTGTTAAGTATGGTGGCATATTAATCTACTCACCTGGGGACTATTTGTATGGACATGGTATAGGTGATTTATTTGGTATCGAATTATGTGATTTTTCGTTAGATAGAGATGCTTTTAGTCACTTTAATTATATGGGATGTTCTTATTCAATAGATTGGGGAGATGATGTATGTAATCAAATTCCTGTAATTAAAGAAACAACAGCAGATGTTTTAACTAGATTTACCAAGTCTAATACACCTGCAATTACCCGTAACATGTATGAAAAAGGAAAGGTATATTATATTAATTTCCCTATGGAATTTTTATTAAATAGACCTTATTCCATGGATTCAGAAGAGTTTTATAAAATATATAAGGCGATTCTTCATGAAGAAGGAATTGTGCCTCCAATAGAATTCTCAAATCCATTTGTTGCTGTCCACTATTTATATTATGAGGATTATCAAGAATGTTTATTAATTAACCATACACCGAAAGAACAAAATGGCCAACTAATAAAAAATGAGAAATCTATTGAAATTCAATTGAATCCTAAGTCTGTAAAGCGGTTCAAGATATTTCTCAGTGAGGGGAGTATAAATGAAAGCTGCAGTTCTGAATAGTAAAAAAAATATTTCGATTGAAGAGAAAACTAGTCCGAAGCTACTACATCCTAGGGATGTAATTATTAAAGTAACATTGACATCTATTTGTGGTACTGATATGCATCCATATCGTGGTCAATTAAAGGATTTCACATACGGTAGTATTATGGGGCACGAGTTTACAGGGATTATAGAAGAAATAGGAAGTGACGTGAAAGATTATTGCATCGGCGATAGAGTAGTTGTTTCTGATATTATCGCTTGTGGTGAATGCTGGTATTGTAAGAAAGAACTACATTATCACTGTGAAAATGCCTCGTTATTTGGCTATGGTGAAGTGGTAGGAGAATATTTTCCAGGTGGACAAGCTGAAAGAGTAAGGGTGCCATTTGCAGATCAAGTATTAATAAAAATTCCCGATAAATTATCAGATGAGAAAGCGATATTTGTAGGTGATATTTTGTCTACTGGATATGCTTGTGCCATAGAGGCAAATATTAAAGAAGGAGATTGTGTGCTAGTGATTGGCGGAGGGCCAGTAGGTTTGATGGCAGTATTGAGTGCTCAATTATTTAGACCTTCAAAGATTTTTGTTGTTGAACCTAATGTAGATAGACATGAAATTGCAAAAATAATTGGTGCACATCCAATCACACCACAACAAATGTCAATAGTAATTGACTATACAGAAAAAAGAGGTGTGGATGTTGTATTAGAAGCAGTAGGTACGGACAGTGCTTTACAAACAGCATTTGATATAATTCGTTCTAAAGGAAATGTAGTGTGTGTAGGTGCACATCATTCTAAACAAATGCCATTTAATACCGAAAACGCTTTTGCAAAGGAGTTATCTTTAAAGTTTATAGTTGGAAATCCTTTGAAATATGGAGCGATCTTATTAGAAAAAATCAAGGGTGGAGATTTAGATCCAAGTATAATTATTTCTCATCGATTGGAATTTAAAGATATTGAAAAAGCATATGAAATGTTTGATAGTCAAAAGGCTTTAAAAATTGTATTAAATTTAGAGAAAGTGGAGTGACATTGTGAAAAGAGAGGGAATATTTCAAAAAATAAAATCTATTTTTAAAGAAAATGAAATTGATACAGAGAATTTACAGTTAAGCCATCAACTGGGTTCTGGATTATTAAGAATAGATTCTGTTAAATTTATGAAATTGATGGTTGATTTAGAAAATGAATTTGATATTGAACTTGATTATAGAGATACTTTTGGTCAGGATAATACTCTTGAAGAGCTAATTGATTATATAGAAGAAAAATATGCAAGTTAAAGTGAAAGATTTTAAACAACAAAAATTTATAGCGGTGGTATTAGGGGCTGGAAAATCTTCTAGGATGGGACAGCCTAAACAATTATTAAAGATAAATCAAGAAATCTTACTTGAACATGTAGTACGAAGAGTATTAGAGCTAAATTTTTATCGTGTGATTGTAGTCTTAGGTCATTTTAAAGATGAAATTGAGAGTGAACTCTCAACAGAAATATTAAAAAAAATTCATATTGTACACAATAAGAACTATGAGGAGGGTATTTCTACATCTATAAAGGTGGGACTACATTTTTGTACAAAGGATATTCCTATTTTTATATTTGTAGGTGATCAGCCTCTCATTTGTTCCAAAACAATTATTTATATGAAAAATCATTATCATAAGATTAAATTTGATATTGGGCGTGTCTTTTATAATGGAATCCCTGCCCATCCCGTTTTGCTGGGACAAAAAGCGATAAGTAAAATAGATCAGTTACAAGGGGATAAAGGGTTTAGCTCATTAATAAAAAGTAAAAAATTAGATGTTCAAAATTACCATATAAATGAATGCATACCATTAATCGACATCGATCGCCCAGAGGATTACTTGTTATATATTAATTCTATTGAAGGAGCACAGTTGTGAGTGGAAAGCTACCTACTAAAATAGTAATAAACGAAGAAAGAGTTGAAAGAGAGGTTTCACCTACTCAAAGATTGGTAGATTTTTTAAGAGAAGATTTAAAACTAACAGGTACTCATATAGGATGTGACTGTGTCTCGTGTGGTGCTTGTACAGTATTAATAGATGGTGAGCCGATAAAATCGTGTGCTGTATTAACAGCTCAATGTCATGAGAAATCTGTAACAACAGTTGAAGGCATTGGTGAGAAGGATAATTTAAGTATTTTACAACAGGAGTTTCGAAAACAATATGCTTTACAATGCGGTTATTGCACCCCTGGATTTTTAATGATTGGAACTTATATTATACAAAATTACAAAAATTTAACAGATGCGAAGATTGCAGAATTGTTAAGAGGTAACTATTGTCGTTGTACAGGATATACACCTATCATTAATGCAATTAAACATAGTTTAAGTAAGGGGTCTAATTTATGGAAATAGTAAAGAGGTTATTAAATGAGGAAATGAATAACCAAGTTAGTGTGTTAGCTACAATTACAGGTACTAAAGGATCTACGTATAGAAAATCAGGGGCAAAAATGGTGGTTAATAGCTCAGGGGAAGTATTTGGTCAATTAAGTGGGGGGTGTATAGAAGTTGATTTAATTGAGCGATCATTAGCTTTAATAGAAAACAAGCATAAAATTGATATGACCAGTTATTTAAATCTTACACAACCAGATCCCATTTTGGGGTTTGATAAAGGGTGTAAAGGAGATATGCATGTATTGCTATTAAACATTAAAAGATTTTCCTCAGAAATACAGTACATTAATAATGCGCTGGATAGAAAAGAGAGGGTACTTTTGGGAACAATAATAGATAGTAAAACAATGCCCTCTTTAATTGGAGAGAGTTACGTTAAATATGAAAATAAAGAATTTAAAGTACTAAATGATTCACTTTCTCTTGATCCAATTCTTAAGGAGACTTTAAAGGAAAGTATGCTTAATACAGGTGTTTATCATGATAAGAATAATGAAATAACCACCTTTACTCAAGTCTTTTATCCAGCCAAAGACATTATTATAGTAGGTGCAGGTAATGATGTAATCCCAGTAGTGAAAATGGCGAGAAATTTATCGTATCAAATAACTTTAGCGGATTTTAGACCTAGTTTAATTCATAAGTTTACTGGGAAATGTGAAGAGATTAATATATTGCCACGAGATTTAGAAGAAGTTAAATCGTTTTTCCAAAGTAAAAGTCGTAATATCCCAATTATAATTATGAGTCATGACTTTGCTTTTGATAGTTTATGTTTGAAAAGTGCAATGGATTTAGAATTTAAATATATTGGAGTAATGGGACCAAGAACACGGTTGCATAATTTATTAAAGGAAACTAACTCTAGTGAAAAAGGAAAAATTCATTGTCCTATTGGTTTAGAAATTGGAGCTCAAACACCTGATGAAATAGCAATTAGTATTTTAAGTGAGATCATCAATTATTATTCAAGTTATGTCGGTAATTAAAATTAAGTAAATAAATAGATAAGGGGGATGAATATATTGAGAATTAAGGAACGAATTATAAATACATTAGTAGATGCATCGGAAGGTGCTCTAGATAGGGAGACAATTGTACAAGTAAATGATGACATTCATGCTTTGTCGCTTAACTCATTAACGATTATTAGATGGTTAGTAAATATGGAAGATGAATTTGATGTTGAATTTGATATGGAAAAGGTAGTTTTGCAAGATAAATTAATTGATTCTTTCGAAAAATTAACAAAATATATCCAAAATCATAACCAATAAGGAGGAAATACAATGATAGACCAAGGAGCTCGAGCTATTAATTTTGAATTACCGTCTTCAATGGGAAGGATTGTAAACCTACAGAATTATTTAGGTAAATATATTGTGTTGTTTTTTTATCCAAAAGATGGTACACCAGGATGTACTAAAGAGGTCTGTTCGTTTCGAGATAGTTTTGAGAAATTTTTAGAATTTGAGGATGTCGTTTTATTTGGAATTAGTGCAGATAGTTTAGAATCTCATAAGAATTTTATTGATAAGTATAATTTACCGTTTGAGCTTTTAAGTGATGAGAAGTTTGAAGTTGCAAAAAAATACGGTGTTTTTGAAGAAAAGACATTTTTAAAGAAAGTGATTAAATCTATTAATCGCACTACTTTTATTCTTAATAAAGAAGGAATTGTTCAAAAGGTATTTAGAGATGTTAATCCGAATCAGCATGCAGAAGAAATTCTGGCTGAGGTAACAAATTTAAAGAAAGCGAATGAAAAGAGGGGAGCTCTTGAGAAAAAATCCTTCTAGAAAAGAAGATCTTAGATTTATTACTGGACAAGGGAGATATGTAGGGGACATTGAAGTTCCAAATATGTATTACGTCATTTTTGTAAGAAGCACGGTTGCCCATGCAATCATAGAAAATATTGATTATGGAGATGCTAAAATCCCCGGAGTTATAGACATATTTACTTTTAAAGAGCTCCCCGATAATTTAGGGGAGGTACCGATGGTTTGGCCTGTTGATTCTCTTAAGAATCCGGGCCATCCTTTATTAGCGAAAGGTAAAGTTCGATATGTGGGAGAACCTGTTGTCATGATAATTTCAAAAAGTAGGGAAATAGGATTACATGCAGCAAATAAAATCCGTATAGAATATAAGGAATTAAAAAGCGTTACAAGTTTATCTCAAGTTATAAAGAAAAATAGTCCTCTTGTTCATCAGGAAATTGAGGGGAATATTGCATATGATATAAAGAAAACATTTGGAGATGAAGATATTCTTGAAAGTGCAGAATTTTCCTTTCGAAAGAGAATTATTATCCCTAGGGTGGGGCCGCTTCCCTTAGAGACAAGAGGGGTTGTAGTTCAATATGATGAACATACTGATAATTTAACGGTATGGAGTTCGACACAATTGCCGCATGTTTTACGCTTGTCATTATCTCTGGCCATAGGGCATCCTGAAAATCGTTTATTTATAAAATGCCCTGATGTAGGAGGGGCTTTTGGATCGAAGATGAATATTTATCGGGAAGAAATTCTCTTGGCTTATTATGCTAAAAAATTAAAGAAAAATTTAAAGTTTATTGAAACAAGAACAGAACACTTTTTTAATACTACCCAAGGAAGAGATCAAATTCACGATGTAGAAGTTTATTATAATTCTAATGGGAAAATCTTAGGTATAGATTTAGTTCTACATGCAAATATGGGAGCTTATTTGCACGCAGCTACAACAGGAATGCCGATATATACTTTGAAAATGTTATCCAATTGCTATGATATTCCTTATATCAATGTAAATGTAAAAGCATATTATACCAACCAAATAGCCATCGATGCGTATAGAGGGGCTGGAAGACCAGAGGCGATTTTTTTATTGGAAAGAATAATTGATATAGTATCACAAAAGTGTCATAAGAGTCCTATAGAAGTACGGAAAGAAAATTTTATTAGGGCTACTGATTTTCCCAAAAGGGTAATAACAGGACTGGAGTATGATAGTGGAGATTATCAAAAATCATTAGATAAAGTACTTAGGATTAGTGGGTATAATGAGTGGAAAAATGAACAAGAAAGGCGAAGGAAAAGGCGAGATATTTATCAGTTAGGCATTGGGATATCAAGTTATGTAGAGTTTTGCGGAACAGGTCCTTCTAAAGAAAATAAAGCTCTGGGGTTAATGACAAGTGGTTTTGAATCTGCAGTTGTAAGATTTCATCCTCTAGGTTCTGTAACCGTTATATCTGGTTCATGTCCAGCTGGTCAAGGACATGAAACTACTTGGGCACAAATTGCATCTCGTGAACTTGGAGTTAGCTTTGAAAATATTGAAGTTATTACTGGCGAAACTAGTAATGTCCCTTGGGGAGGGGGGACATATGGAAGTAGAAGTACCGCAGTTGGTGGGACAGCCATATATAATGCCTGTCAAAAAATTCTTCAAAAATCAAAAAGGTTCGTTTCTTTAATTTGGAATGTAGATATCTCCCAGGTGAACTTTAAAAACGGTGTTTTTTTTACAGATGAAGGAATCTCTATTGGGATCGAAGAAGTATCCCAAAAGTTATATGTAGCTCATGAATTACCTGAAGGTATGGAACCTGGTTTAGAGGCTACAGTGTTTTTTGAACCTTCAAATTTAACCTTTCCATTTGGAACACATCTATGCATCGTTGAAGTTAACACTATTACTGGTGAGCCTAAAATACTAGAGTATTTCACAGTGGATGATTGTGGCTATATTATTCATGAAGACATTGTGGAAGGGCAAATTAGAGGAGGGATTGCTCAAGGTATAGGACAAGCCCTTATGGAGGAAATTTGTAATGAGCAATCAAGTTCCGTGCCAATTTCTCAGTCGTTTCGAACTTATCAATTACCAAGAGCATTTGACATTCCGAAAATCATATTAGATAAAACAATTACACCATCACCTACAAATCCTTTAAAGGTTAAGGGGGTAGGAGAAGCTGGAGCTATTGGGAGTCCACCAGCAATTATAAATGCTATTGTAGACGCCTTATCGATTTTTGGTGTAGATCATATTGATATGCCTGCTACTTCAGATAAAATATGGTCAGCTATACAGGGGGGAGAGTTTGCTGACGTTTAGTGAAAGGCTAAATAGCGTATTAGGATAAAATACTATAATTAAATTGCTATGCTTATAAGTTAGTTTAGTCATTAAAAATACTTTTTGATTAACATAGGATTTCATTATCCTTATTAATGTGATTTATATATTGAATATTCATACTAACCTGATGAGTATAATTGGATTATCTACTGTTTTTATAAGGAGGAAAAATGGCTGTATATCTAGCTCCAAAAAGTATAAGAGAAGCGTTAACTCTACTGTCAAAAGAAAAAGAGAGGGTAACGATAATAAGTGGTGGACAGGTTGTTGTTAATAAGATAGCAAAAGGAGAGCTATATCCTGATCTTTTAGTGGATGTATCTAATATAAGAGAGTTAAAAAGTATTAAAGAAAATGAAAGTAGTATGTTCATAGGTGCTTGTGTGACACATACAGAAATAGTGAATAACAATAAAATAAAATTAAATATTCCTGCATTTTGTCAAGCAGCAATAACAATTGGAGATTTACAAGTGCGTAACAGGGCTACGATAGGTGGAACGATATGTGATGCTAATTTAGCAGGGGATTATTGGGGATTATGGTATCTAACTAATTGTAAAGTATGGATATGCTCTCAAGAAGGAATTAGAAAGGTACTAATAAGAAATTTAGTAAAAGGGCAGAATAAACTGTTTTTAAAATCTGAAGAATTTGTTTACGGTATTGAAATTCCAAAAATTCCAGAGAGTGCATACATTAAATTTTATTTAAGAAGTAGGCAAATGTTAGGTGTTACTATTGTTCATAATCAAGCTGCTATTACGGGCATCCAATCACAACCTATGTTAATAGATACTCTTAGAGAAAATATTTTTGATTTATTTGATGAAACTCTAATTTCTTCATATCAAAAATATAAGGTACACATAGCTAATTATTTAATTACCAAATATAAAAAGGGTGGTATTAAATGAAAATAGATTTATTTAAAAAATGGTTATGTCCATACAAAGAGTTAGTTAGAGAATTGGCTTTAGAAAGCGATAAACAAAATCAACCGGCCAATAGTTTCATTAATGATCCCATTTTTAAACCATTACAACTATTTAAAACCCCCCAAAAATATTGGGATGGAATTACATTAGAAGATGGTAGCACAATTTTTGGGACAACAGCACTAGAAAATGTATTATTTGTAGAAGAAATTGCTTATGGTGATCCAGGGTTATATTTATCTCTACCAGGTCCTAATCTTTCTGGGACCATTGTAGAGAAATTGGGAACCCAAAAGCAAAAGGATGACTTCTTTGGACAATTTATCAACAAAACAGCATGGTCAGCCTTCGCCTTAACAGAACCAACTGCAGGATCCGATATAGCAAGCATGACTATGCAGGCTGATATGAAAGACAATAATGAATATGTATTGAATGGGCAAAAAAGATATGTTGGTAATGGGGCTGTAGCAGATTATATGATTGTTTTTGCCAGAAAAAGAAAAAAGGCCGCCCTGAAGAATAACAACATTTTTTTAGAGGCTTTTCTTATAAATAAACAGAATCATAAGCATGGAATTAATCAATTAGTTGATCAAACATTGGGGTTAAAAGCTGCTCGTTTGGGGCACATCTATTTTGATAATTGCATAGTTGATGAAAAAGATATTTTAGGGCACGACAAAAAGCCATTGAATAGAGGAATAAGGGGTGCTATGGAAACTTTTCTTCATATGAGACCTGCTACCGCAGCCATTGCTATTGGATTGAGTAATGCAATAATTGATTATGTAAAAGAGTATATTACATTTGAGTACGATCATTTTATTCTAGACAGACTCCGTTGGGAGATTGACCGTGGAAGGATTTTAACATTACATGCAGCAAAACTTTCTGATGACGGTGTTTTTAACTCTTATTATTCATCGATGGCTAAACAATATATGAATCAAGTAGTTGTAAAAGTAGCCAGAGAGTGTGCAATTTTAATGGGCGATCGAGCTTTTGGAGAACATCCTTTAATTGAAAAGTGGCTGAGAGACGCTAGAATGATAGAGTTTATGGAGGGTTCTTCCAATATATTGAAGTTGGATATAAAAAATAAAGTTATGAACAGCAAGGTATAGAATATGGAGCCAATATATTTGTCACATATATCTAGCTACATCCCGAAAAAGAAAGTGAATGTTGAGAGTGTTGCAAAGATGATTCGCAACATAAATATTTCTTTTGAAGAGGAGGATGTAACAAGATTTAAAGAAGATTTAGGTTTTCAGTTTGTTCCAATAGAAGATAGTTTGAGTTTAGAAGAGATGCTTTATAATGCCTGCAAACCGACAGTTGAACAATTAAAGAAGAAAAATAAACCTATAGATTACATTGTATTTGTAAAAACCTCTCAAGTATTTTGGCACGAACAAAATGTTTTTAGGAGATTAATTCATGATTTTAATTTAATTGAAGCTCGTACATTTTCAGTTGGTCAGCAAAACTGTGCTTCAATTCATACCGCATTATTATTAATTAAGAATCTCATGAGTAGAAATACTAATATTAGAGGTGTATTGTTAGTTACTGGGGATAAAGCATTTCATCCGAGTTTACGTCGTATTCCTGACTCGTTATTAGGTGATAGTGCTGTTTGTTGTTATTTAAGTAAGGAGATGAAAAAAGGAAGCCATTGTATCCATGTTGTTCAAAATGATGTTGATGCTGTTACATATAATGGTGTTAATTCTACTACAGAGCAATTGGCTTGGTTTAACACTACGTATTATTTTGCTATTAGACAGTTAATAAGAAAAGTATTGAAAGAGGCACAGTTAGAGTTAGATCAGGTTAGTATTATAGTAGGGAGTAATGCAAATTATTTAACTTGGGTAAAGGTTTCTGAAGTACTAAATTGTTCAATAGATAAATTTTATATTTCTACAATTAGTGAAGTAGGTCATTTATACTGCGGGGATATTCTTTATAATATTGGTAATATGGACAAAGAAAAGATAATTAAAACAGGTGACTATTACTTAACCCTTACAGTAGGGTTAGGTGGTACATACGGATGTGCCTTGCACCAGTATGTATAAGGAGATTGTCATATGAATAATATTTTTTTATCTTTATTAAATATTGAAACGGCATCCGAAATTAAATATCAAGATTACATAGAGAAATTTAAACAGAAAAGAAATTATGATGAGGACCCATTATACTGGTTATTTAAAGATAATGAAGGAAACTTGTCACAATTTCATAATGTAGATTTGCAAAAAAAAATTAATTTGGAACATTCTGATATCCCGGTTTTTAGAGAATTGCATTCAGATATTCTACTTGAACTATTAAGTACATCTAATATATTCCCAAAAGTCATAGATATTCTTTGTTATTGTCATGAGACTATAGAAAATAGTCATAGTATATTACCAGTATTGAAAGCTAAAAAGAAAATTGGTTTAAAGAGCAGCCTACCATTTTCGATTGGACATGCGGGCAGTTTGAATAGTGCTATTGCTATAGAGTTGGCCATCGCTCTACTTAACGGAAATTATGAAAATTTTCTTCTGACTATAGTAGACTCAGTAATTCCACCTTTTTCAAGATTCTCTTTTAATGGGTATATAAAAGGGGATGGGGCAACCTCTATTTTATTAAATAAGAATAAAGGTGACTATAAAGTTAAAGATGTTAAAATTTATCCAAGTTCTCTAAATAAAGATTTAAGTAATTGGGGAATCGAAGAATACCTTGAGTCAGAAAAATTAATTATTGCTAAATATAAAGATTTATTAGATGATATTAACAGTAGTAAAAATTCTGTTAAATTTGTTTTATATCAAAATTTATCAAATAAGGTAGATGGCAAGTTGGAAGAGATTAATAGTAATATTTCATTGAATACTATAAAACGATTAAGGTATGCTGAAGTAAATTTATTAGGTAGTGATATCTTTTACTCTTTAAAAGAGCTAGAAGAAAAGAATATATTAGTTGCTGGTGATGTAATTCTATTGGTTAGTGCTAGTATTGATCATGGAATTGCGGGTATTGTATTAGAAAAGACTTAGTAGTTATAAGATCGGGGGACATATAGTAAATGGTTAGCATGTTAACTGAGTTGCTCAGGCCTCAAAGTTTATCTGAGGTTTTAGGACAAACACATATAAAAGATAAAAATCACCCAATCATGAAAATGTTGAAAAATAATAATTTAAAATCCGTATTATTATATGGTCCCCCAGGTACAGGGAAATCAAGTTTAGCAAAAATACTGGCTAAAGATTCATCACTTCCTTATGAGGAAATGAATGCTACAGTACACTCTACTACTGATATTAGGAATGCTATTGACAGCCATTTTGGACCGTTTATTTTAATACTTGATGAAATTCATTATTTAAATAAAAGGCTACAGAGTATTTTATTATCTTATATGGAGGAAGAAAGAGTAATTTGTATAGGTACAACAACGGAAAATCCTTATAAGACAATTTCACAGGCAATAAGGTCAAGGATGTTCTTAACAAGATTATATCCACCGTCCAAAAAGGAAATTAAATTATTATTAAATAAGATAATATCTAAATTTCCAGATGTGGAAGTTGAGTCTAATGCACAAGATATGTTATTGGGAGCATATGAAAATGATGTTAGAAAGTTTATTACGACTTTAGAATTGCTGTTCAATTCAGCGGATAGCATAATAACTGTGGAAGATGTACAGTCAGTACTTGGGGTTTCTCAAGGGGATGATCCATCTAAACTAATGTCAGCCTTTATAAAGTCACTTAGAGGTAGTGACGAAAATGCCTCTATATACTATCTATGTCGTATGATAAGGATTGGTGTGCCTGGGAGTCAAATTTTTAGAAGGTTATCTATCTTTGCTGCTGAAGACATTGGATTAGCTAAAATAGATGTTATGCAAAAAATTGCTAGTGCACAGCAATTATATAATAATTTAGGTGACGAGGAATATGATTCAATATTAATCCTAGCTAGTATAGTCACTTATCTGTCCTTTATACCTAAATCTAGGAGTATTGTTACAGCAGTTCAAAAAGCTTTTAACGAAATAGAGAATTGTTCATTACCAAATGTACCAGAATATTTATTAAATTATTATAAAGGAAATGAGAAAGCCGGGTCAAAAACTGCACCGTTCTTACCTAAGGAATGTGAGACCAGAATATTTTTTGAGCCTTGGGATGTAGGACAAGAAATAAATTTAAAGAATTTCTTAGAAAAGAGAAAAAATTCTAATTAATCTTGCGTGGTATAAGATTATATTAAAAGAGAAAGGGTTATTTATTTAGTTTATTGAAGATGTACATAGGGGGGATTTTATGTGGCAAGAAGCGTTATTAAAAAAACTACTCTTAAAAATAATTGAAGCGGACAGAGAAAGTTTAAAGGTTGTTATGGCTTTAAATGATTTAGATATACATGTCGAAAATAAAACCTTTTTTTCACTATATAACATATTGAGGGATATGATTGATCAAGATTACTTTATAGAAGTGTTAGATTCTTATGAGAAGGGGGAGGTAACCTTAGAACAGATGGGGGATGTTTTTTATCAACATATAGAAAGTAATCATAAAAATTTAAATTTATATGATAAAAAGAATTGATATATTTTCAACGGAGCTTTTGTATTCTAATATATAATTGTAAAGACGAGCGATTTCATTGGTAAGGAAGGGAGAGATCCCTCCTTTTTCTCTATTAACATAAGATTTTATGTAATGCCTAGAAAAAGAATCCTGTAGGATTCTTTTTCTAGGCATATTAACGGTAAGGAGAGTAATGAAATGCTAATTTCAAATATTTATTAGAGGGAATTTTGAAAAAGTCTATCATGTAATCATTTATACATATATGTAATATAAAGTGAATTAATAAAGTTTAGAATAATTAGTACTGACATTCAAATGAAATGGTTAGTACTATGTTTATAGTGTTAACTGTATCGTTTGGTGTTGACCTTTTTATTAGTTGCAAACAATCAAAAAATAAAACTAATAAATAAAGATCCTGTAGAAAATACAGGGCCAGATACAGGATTAAGAGGGTATAGTAATGTACATTGAAGGAAATAACATGATCATCTAGTCAGAAATTCATCTTGATTTGTTCTGTCATTATAAAATACAATTTCATCTCAAGAACAAAGGAAACAAAAGAGTAATTGAAATAAAATTGTGAAAGAGACTTTATTAAGAGCACCTTGATTTAGAAATAGAAAGAAAATGGCTCGTCAAATAAAGATGAAATTGGCGGATTAGTTTCAAACTGTCTATAATTTAAAGCGTATCCGTAGAATTATTAAGCAATACGAGATTGTCTGTCCTGTTCACGAAGCGAATCCTTATAAAAGAATGGTAAAAGCTACAAAAGAGCATCGAGTAGTACGGAATCGATTAAATCGGGAATTTAAACAAAACACCCCAGGAAAAACACTTCTCATACATATCACCTACTTAGTTTACGGTAAGAATAAAAGGGCCTATTTGTCTACAATTTTAGATGGATCAACCAACGTATTTTTACCTTACCATGTTTCAGAGTAGATGAAATTAGAACTCGTAACGGAAACCCTTCATAAACTAAAAAGGAACCAGAGGATTCAATTGACTCAAGGCGCATATATTCATTTAGATCAAGGAGCCTACTATACAAGTCCTACCTATCAAAAGCTGGTCAAAAAGCTAAATCTAGGGCAATCCATGCTAAGAAGAGGAGATTGTTGTTATGAGGTCCCACAAAAATCATTTTTTGGTCATCTAAAAGAAGAGGCACATATAAAACCTTGCGAGTCTTTTATTAAATTAAAACAAGAGATTAAGAAATATATGACATACTATAATCACTATAGATATCGATGGGATTAAAAAAGATGACTCCTGTTGAATACAGAAATCATCTTTTTGATGTTGTCTAGATTTTTTTTTATGTCCTCCACAAAGGATACAGATTAAAGTACAATTACTTTTTTCATAAAAATATTATTATGTATATAATATCTTTAGCGTAAACTTGCGCTTAATGGTACTTGAGAATAAACTGTGAAATTGTTACTATAAGTACCGTGTTTAGAAAATGAGGAAGAAATTGAACCGTTCCAACTTTTGTAGGTAGATCCAGATGTATCTGTTCTTAGAAGTACGTTTGAGAAGCTAGCCTGGGTAAAAGAATTACGTCCAGTATCTTCCACGCCCTGAACCATTTTTACTGGTTCGTATTGAGAAAATGAGCCATATACAGGCTGATTTGCATATCTAGGGCTTCCATTTACATACATAGTAACCGTACCATTTCCGTTATTAATTATTTTAAGATTTACTCGATCACCATCTTTAATTGATGTATCATATTGTGTGTTCCAATACTTACTGTTTTGACCTGATTCATTATATCCGGAATTAAGAAATACTTTATATCCACTTGATGTTTTTGAAATACCGCCTTCAACTTTAGATGCTCCAATACCTAAATACCAATTCACATATCCATCTTTGACAACAACTGATTTTGGTAGATTTATATCAGCTGCAATACCGGTATAGCTACCATTTGTAACACTTTTTACAGCACCTTCTGTAGCTGCAAAACTTGTAGTTGAAAACATTGATAGAGAAATTAGAAGTGAACTGGCTAGATACATCATTTTTTTCTTACTTTTCCCTAATACTTGATTCATTTTAAATCCCCCTTATTTTTAATTATTAAAGTGTATTGAAAGTTGGCCAACTAGCTACGACTTACAAATCAAAGATACATTAGGTTTAATTTAATGTATATATTTTCCTGTCACAAGTCATTGAAATGTCAAATATATTAGATATATTATATTTATCAATATAGGAAGAGTTGACAGAATAAAGTGTAATATCTGTTTAAAATTAAGTTGGTTTTGTTAAAAATACGATTAAAGCTTATAAATGTGTTGGGTATAATATGTATTACGATTCATTTAGGGGAGATAGATATGGGAGGGATACAGTAGATTTTTCAAAAGATATATTTGAAATTTTGATAAATAAAATAAGAACAAATGAAATAAATTAATTGTTTTAGTTAAAAGATTTATTGGAATAGTTCGTAGATGAAGGGAAATATATGATTTAAAAGTCGTGGAATTCCTATATAAAAAGAAGAAAGGGGGTTCAGCTATGGAAAAAACAAGATCAAAGTTAAATAATGTAGCTATTGAGGGGCGTATACAGGCATTAAAAGATGAAAATGAATGTTTACGTATGGAAATCGATTATTTAAAAAAGTTAAAGGCCTTAGTTCAAAAAGAGAAGAAATTACAGTTCTTTCTGAACGAGAAAGCCCATCGCCTTTAGGTATTCAAAGGGTAGGTATCATTTTGCGATCTTGTAATCTAGCTAATACATTGTAAGCATAATAAATGATTATAGAATTATGATTTTTCTAAGAAGTAGATTTAAATCTTATTAACTAGAAGTATATATACGAGCATTCCATATTTGGTGATAGGGTGCTCGTATTTTATCATTTTAGCCAAGAAGACTCCTTCCTCAAGGAACGCGAAGTGAGTGGGGGGAGTTCAAGTATAGAAAATCTCGTCAACTTTTAGTATATCTTCCTACGTACAAGTATAGTAATGTGAATAGTCCGAAACAAAGCTGTTTCGGACAAGGGGTTCAATATTCATTCATCAAAAGGTTGAATTTTCTGTTTTTTAAAGCGAGAAAAATGTATTACGTTAATCAATAGATACTTCTACAGAGACACTAGGTATTGTAGGTGCTGGTGTATCTCCACCATTAGAAGAAGATTGTTGAGGTGCATGTAAACTATTCATGCTATATGCTAATGCACTTATTACTACCATACTTAATACAATTTTTTTTATTTTTTTCATCACTTTAACGCTCCTTTTTTCAAATGTTTCTTACCAGCATTACTGCTAATGTAGAAATATTTGCTCGCCTTAACATGGTTATCTGTCTCATAAAATTGAGTTGCTAAAATCTCTGCATATTCTTTTACACAATCCCACATTTCTTCTTTTTCAAAATAAGAAATTGCATCAGTCACTACTTTTTCTAGTTTAATTCTAGGTAATTCTGTGAGTAGTTCATTTAAAACTGCGAAACGGTGCTTATATTCCTCATTTCCTGCTTCATTCGTATAGTTTATTCCATGCTCGATATATGATTTAGCTGTTTCAATGCCTTCTAATTTATAATATGCTCTTGCTAAGACAAATAATGCTTTAAAATGATTCGGTATTTTATTTATAATTTCAGAACTCTGTCGGATCGCCAATGGATATAAATCTTGAATATTATATAACCAGCCTAAATTGTAACGTGCTCTTAATAATAAATGTTCCTCATTATGCTTATTAAAAACATCAATAACCGTATTGAGACATTCTTCCGCTTTTTCAAATTCTCTTAGATCTATACAGGCTAAACCATATACATTGTCGCATAAAGCAGTATTAATTTCATATCCTACATGGTTCAAATATATTTTTTTGGCTTTTACTACATGTTGAATCGCTTCAAATGGTTGATAAGATTGATAACAGTAAGTTGAAAATCTATACTCAAACTCGGCCTGTTCTATTTCATCAGGTATATCAATTAAAAGCCTTTCCGCTTTTTCATAATGTGTTTTCGCTTCAGTATAATTTGCTATAATTGTAAAGTGGATTGCCTTAAAGAAATGATAATAATAAGCTAAAAATAAAAAATCCTCTTCGATATTAGGGAATTTTTCTATATTCTTAAAGGAATCTTTTGTAATACTCACTCCATCTACCAAGACTTTATATCTAAAATCTAGTAGTGAGTAATAAAATGATAAATATGGATCAGTCTCTATTACTTTTAAGCTTTCCTTTACTTGTAGATATGTTTGTTTTGCTTCTTTTACATGATATAAACGAATTTTTTCATACCATTCATTTAATAATTCCATCAATTGCTTATTACTTTTTTCTTGAACAGTCATAATATCCCCCTTTTCTCTGTAAAGGCTTAATCTGATAATAACAGGAAATAGATGGTTTATAATTAACTACGATTTTTTTCATTAATAATAAGAATATTCTGAATAATTAAGGCGTCCTTATTTTGTTGATATAGTCAATTTGTTTTAAAACAGACCGTCTGTAATAGGCGGTCTGTTGTTTGTTATGGTCGGCGACTGCTATTCTTTTACTCATCTCATATTATATTTAGTTTAAGAATTGAGAATAGAAAAATAGGATTAGAAAAATTAATGTTTTGCCAAATAATTTATTGAATAGACTTAAAGGGATAAACAGCTCTCCTATGGTAAGGCTTTTGAGTTTATTCCTGTTTGGGTTTTTTAACAATTCTTTAAATGTTCGAAAGTTTATTTTATTAACGAAAGACCAACTTGGCATAGCTTTTATATCTGAATCTATTTTGAAAATGATATGAATACTATGTGTATGAAAGCCACCTATACTTAAAATAAGCATAAATCCTAAAATAATGAACCAAGTCATTTTCTAGCACCTCCTTCAGTATTTAATATTAAGATATTAATAACGTTGAGGAAGTGTGCTATTGTCCATGAAAAATATTGAGAAATTGTTGAGGGAACGTTGAGAATATTGCAATGCAATTGATTGTAGCATAGTTGACTATGCTTGTCCTGTTATTTTTGTAAAAAAAGGAAAAGAGAACAGTTGCGTAGACTGTTCTCTTAAGGAGCGGAAGTGCTGAACATTTTTCAATGACAATGATTCAAGCCTTCCAATTATAGTGTGTGCAAATAGTTACAATTCATACAAAGAGGCAGCTGTAAAAAATAATTTCCTTGCCTCAGGGAGAATTCAAGAAAATCAGAAATTTATTATGGATTTAGATTAAATGATGCCAACCTATTTATAGTAAAGGAAGGGCTAATTTGAGTTATGGAAATATACATCTATCATTTAATTACAAATTACCCAAAAATGAAATCTATCTGATGGTCTTAATGTATAAAATGCCATTACGTTATGAATGATTCATTTTTTACGCATTATTAATTTTTACACCAAAACCAAGGGATTTTATTGAGAAGTTGCATTAACTAAATTTTTACAAACGTAAATTTTATCACAATTAATGGAAAAAGAGAAGGGGGGGGGAAATACCCCTCCTCTTTTAGTTTGTTATATATTAATATTTAGATTGTTGATGAAATGGGTTACAGAAGATTTTAATACAATGTCACAAGATATTTCTAATTTTAGGCACTCCCCTTATGCATCTAGATTTTATTAATAAACCAATAAATAACTTTTTAAATAAAAGTAGTTTGTTTATGATTAGATGTTACTTTTTTAGTTTTGAATTGGCTCTTATAAGAGTTAAAAGAAAGGAGATAAATTACTGATACAAAAATAAATATTTATAAATATATAAATGAAATAAATTTTAATTCGAGAGTGTTGGTATGAATATGGGCATTGATGGAATAAAAAATGAGATGCAAAGCTCTAATTATTCTTTAACGATACTGTAACTTTACATTTAAAGATCAATATGAAATATAGAAGGCTAATTAAGTTTTAACAAAAAACTTGTGAAAATAACGTCTATATTTGTAAATACGATAGGTTCATTTTAAGTATTAACTTATATAGTGAAGAAATATTACAATGAAAGAGTGAGGTTTTTTAATAATGAATATATTAATAATAAATGGTTATCAGAAGCATGATTTTAGTAAAGGGGATTTGAATTTTTCATTAGTCAATGTGTATTTAAATCATTTAAGAAGTAAGCATAATATTCAATTAAGTAGTGTTATGAATTACAATGTTATGGAGGAAAGAAATAAATTTTTATGGGCAGATCTGATTATTTATCAATTCCCTATCTATTGGTTCTCTGTACCAGGTAAACTAAAGTTATATATGGATGAGGTATTCGAATATAACCAATTTTATAGTTTCGCAGAAAAATATGGTGCTGGTGGATTAATGAAAGGAAAAAGTTATATTTTATCTACAACTTGGAATGCACCTAAGCATGCATTTAAAACAGAGGGAGAATTTTTTGGAAATAAAGATGTAGACGATGTGCTTCTTCCAATCCATAAAACGATGCAATTCTGTGGATTTACTAAACGTAAGTCGATTTCATTCCATAATGTAGTTAAGGATCCTCAGTATAAAGAATTTGAAAATCAACTAATTGAATACATTAAGGTAGAATTATAATGTTGTGCGTTATTAATTTGAAAAGCAAGATGGATATCGACATGCAAGAAAAGTTTTGTGAACAAGTCCCAGCATACGGGTCTAAACATAATATATTAATTGCCCCTACGTTGCCTATTAAGAATAACAAGTATTCAGCTGAAATTATAAGTCAAAATATCTCTATAAAAAAAAGAATAGTGGGGGAGATTTCCCCCAATGTTTTAAAAAAATTAGGGATAAACTATACAATGGTGGGTCATTTAGAAAGACGTAAAGCATTGAATGAAGATATTTCCATTATAAAACAAAGATTAGAAAATGCTTTGGATCATAATATTGTACCCATACTTTGTATCGGTATTACCAACAACCCTACAGAAATTGTTGAGGAATTGAATAGTATCCTTAAGAATGTCTTTTTAGAAAATAAAAAAGTAATTATTGCATATGAATGTATAGAATCTACGATCAAAGGTATTAAATGCTACAATGAGTATGAAATTATGTGTATTTTTAAAGAAATTAAACGATGTATGGATGAGTTAAAACGTTCTAACTTTAATTTTGAATACCAATGTCTGTTTGGTGGCTGTGTAGGATTAGAAGAAGCTGAAATGGCTAAAAACATAGGATTTGATGGTATTTTGATAGGAGATAGATATTCTTATTTTGATCCTATTAATGAAATGATAAAGGTATGGAGCAATGAGTAACTACCGGAAAGATATAATTAATCATAAAGAAAAAGTAAGCAATAATATAAAGAAGTGTATAGATGAACTCTATATGCGACAATTGTATCATGATAACGATAAGATAACGAATGATATCATTTTTAATTCATATGATCAATACAATGACGAGTTAAGAAAAAAAGATTTTCATTCAAAAGAATATAAGGAATTTTTAAATACTAAATTAGGTAAAGCTATTGAAATTCATTCACAAAACCGACATCATTTTAATTCAATGCAGTGCAAAACTAACTTTTCAATAGATTTAATTGATATATTGGAACTAATTTGTGATGTGAAGGCTGCTATTGAACGTGATGGGGAATTAACTCAAGAAGAGGTTCTGAAACTTTTACAAAATGCTCTAATTAATATTCGCAATTTACCAAGCATTAATGACTTAATCGGTAATACCATTAACAATTTATTTAGTGAAATAGGAGATTACGAATGCAAAAAGTAGCCTTAGTTACAGGTGGTTCAAAAGGAATTGGTTCAAGTGTCGTTGAAAAATTAGCAGAAGATGGTTACTTGGTAGTTTTACACTATTTTCAGAGTGAAGAATCGGCAAGGACACTACAAAAACATATAAATTCACTTAATTATGCAGGAAATGTAGTTTGTATGAAGGCGAATTTATGTGATGAATTGGAAGTTATCGAACTTATAAGTAACATTATTGAAAAATATAAAAAAATAGATATACTAGTAAATAATGCGGGTATAACAAAAGATAACTTGATTGTAAGAATGACCAAATCAGATTTTGATTTGGTCATGGATACTAATTTAACAAGCGTCTTTATAACGTCTAAATTAGCTGCAAAGGTGATGATTAAACAAAGGCAGGGTAAAATTATAAATATGAGCTCTGTTTCAGGATTATCAGGAAATGTAGGACAAACCAATTATTCAGCTTCAAAAGCCGGAATAATTGGTTTTACCAAGGCATTAGCAAAAGAGTTAGGTAAAAAAAATATTCAAGTAAATGCTGTTGCACCAGGTTTCATTATTAGTGATATGACAGATAGTTTACCAGAAAATATTCGTAATGAATATTTGAAACAAATACCTTTAAATAGGTTTGGATCAAAACAAGATGTCGCGGAAATGGTCGCCTTTTTAGCATCTAAAAAAAGTGATTATATAACAGGACAAGTTTTCACTGTTGATGGCGGATTGAATATGTAAATATTAGGAGATGTAAATTATGAAAAATATTTTAGTAACAGGTGGAGCTGGATATATTGGTTCTCATACAGTAACAGAATTGATAAATCATGGTTATAATGTAGTTGTTGCAGATGATTTGAGTTCAGGTAGCAAAGATGCAATTGATTCTAGGGCAAAATTTTATGAATTAGATGTTACAAATCAAGATGACTTTTCTCGAATTTTTGAAAATGAAACGATTGACGCTGTATTACATTGTGCAGGTAAAATTATTGTGAGCGAAAGCATGGAAAAACCATTCGAATATTATGAAGCTAATGTTACAGGATTACAGAAAGTATTAGAAATATTAGTTAAATATAAGATTGAAAGAATAATGTTCTCATCTACCGCATCTGTATATGGAGATAATTGTTTTGATAGTAAAGCTACTGAAGAAACACCAGTGGCAGCTATCAATCCTTATGCGGAAACTAAGTATGCAGGTGAAAGGTTAATTCATTGGACAGCTTCTCGTTATAATATGCGATATGTTATTTTTAGATATTTCAATGTAGCTGGCGCGTCATTAGATGCTTCAAATGGTTTAAGAGTTAAAAATCCTACACATATTATTCCGAATGCTAATAAGACAATTCTAGGTGAAAATGATGTTTTACAAATTTTCGGTCAAGACTACGATACAAAAGATGGAACATGCATTAGGGATTATATTCATGTTTTAGATTTAGCTAGAGCCCATGTTATGGGGATGGATTATCTTTTTGCTGGACATCCTTCTGATTTATTTAATATCGGTACCGAAAAGGGATTTTCAGTTACGGAGATTGCTCAAGCCGTTGAGAGAGTGACAGATACAAAATTAAATTACACTTATGTTGGACGACGTGAAGGGGACCCTGCAAGTGTGTTAGCTGATTGTACAAAAGTAAGAAACAAGCTAAACTGGGAGCCTAAGTATACCTTGGATGATATTATTCTCTCAGATTATAACTGGAGAAAAAATAAATAAGAGTAAAAAAGGTTTGTTTTGTAATTTTCGTGTAAAACTTGATAAACTACCCACAGTAAATTGCCCTCAAAAGTAAATTATAATTGTCTAGAAGCAATTACAATTTATTTTGAAAGAGTAGCTTACAAGTTATATGGGATATTTTGAATCGTGTTAGGATGCTGCAAATTTCAGTATGCTAAGATAACACGGATTATTAAGGCATGAGAAAGTCAAAAAAATTCTTTAGAACAACTTTTTTATTTAGGATTTCTAGTTTGAGTTATAAAAAAATCAATTGTAGTTCCTCCTAAATCGTTTTTGATCTAGAAGGAACTACAATTAATAATCACAACAATTCCTAACTACATGAACAATAAAGTGATTGTTCTATTAACGCTTTAAGAGTAGGAAGTAACTTATAATTAATACGATGAGATTAGATTGCTCAGAAGTCTTATTACAAAAACTTTCAAATGAAATCCTTTATTTTAATTTCTTGTTTATCATTTGTATTTGTTTTTTTATTGTTTCAATAGATTTATATAGTATTGTCGCAATCTGGTTTTTGTTTAAACCTTGTTCTTTTAGCTTGTATACTTCACGTTCCGAGGGAGTTAGCACTTTTATTTTTCTTTCAGTCTTAATTTCATTAATAAGTACAGTTGAGACATCAGAATGAAGACTGACCTTACTACAATTAGCTTCTCTGATAACTTTGGGAATATCTCTATAAGATAATTTCGTGACGTAATTAATAGCCCCTTTATCAAAGGCTTCAAGTATAATTTCTTTTTCATCCCATGATGTTAATATTATAATTTTTTTTAATCCTCTGTTGTATAATTCGTTTGCAACCTCAAGTCCACTTAAGTTTTCATCATTTTCTGAAAGTGTTAAATCTAATAAAACTACATCAATATCATTACAAGATACTTGAAAAGCTTCTTCTTTCGTATATATTTGTTGAACAATAATAATATCACTTTCTTTTCGTATATAATTACATAAGCATTTCATCCAAACTGGATCGTCTTCTACAATCATTAACCTAATATTGCTCATAAGTTGTTCGCTCCTATTGATTTAAAATTATATTAGTAGGTAAGTTCAATAATCCTTTTTGAAGGAAGTGATAATGTAAATGTAGTACCTTGGCCTAGTTTGCTTTTCATTGTAATATCACCATGATGTTTTTGCATAACATTATAACAATAGGTTAAACCTAAGCCATAATTACCTTCCTTAGTTCCCTTAGTCGAGTAGAAGGGGTTTAACACAAGTAAAAGTTCATCTTTTTTAATTCCTTTTCCGCTATCTTTAAAATCTATAAATAATTTTCTTTTAGTTTTATAGATTTTAATCACTATCTCCCCTTTACTTTCCATAGCTTCTATTGCATTCTTAATTATGTTTAGAAAAGTTTCTTGTAAATGTATAGAATCACCCAAAACTTTCACGTCAACTTCGTAATTCTTAATAATATTAATATCTGAATTGAGATATGGTTGTAGTAAATAAATTGCAGAATCTATAACTTCACTTAACCAAAACTCAGATTCCTTAAGGTAAATAAAGTCCAATTTATTTTGAATACGTGATGAAAGTTTTAAAACATGATGTGTTGATTCTAATGCTAACTCAATATTTTCAGCAGCTGTCTCATCCAGTATGACATGATCCTTCAGTTGATTAACTAACATATCAATTTTAGCTAATTCATTTTTTATCGTATGGTTCAACATTGCTGTACCAGAGGTGATAGATTTCATTGTTGTATCACGTCGTTGTTTTTCAAATCTAACTCTTACATCAAGAAATCCATATTTAACGATTAGATACGCGAATAATAAGAATTGCAGTGTAATAATCCAAGGATCACATAACCAAACATCAGGGATTCCACATGCCTCTAAAATGATATTTGTGAATAAAGCAAATGTAATAGGGGGGATTATTACTAAACAAGTAAATATTTTATGTTTTTTAATCGCGGGTCTTGCTTCTAAATATGTAGAGTAGACTAATAGGATATTTGCACCCATAACATATGGAACAGTCCAAAGCGATAATAAAGTGTAATTGGTTTTAAATACTGGATAAAGCTGGTCTATGTTATACATAAAAATAACAGGGATCAGAAATAAGATTTTCCATATAATTCTTTGATTAGTAGTTTTGAATGCTTTTGCAAAAGTCAAACCGAAAATCAAAATAGCATAAGGGGTCATATAATGTCCAAAAGAAGTGAATAAACTATCAATCCATAAAATCCATTCGGGTCGATTTGGACCGTCCCCAACCATAACTCCAAAACCTCCACATCCTCCAAAGAAAGCAATAAGACTTCCCCATCTTGTTTCCTCATTTTGAGAATTAGTCAAAAAAAGAATTGTACTCATTATCCAAAGGAAAAATACAAGTAATATCATAATATTAGCTCTTGATTCGTTTCTGGATAAAAGCAAGAGTATCCATAGCGATTTTTTTTCGTTTAAGAACAATCCCTGCATGTCCACAATCATACATATATCTGTTAGGTCTTTCCCAAGCTTCCCACAAATAATTTGTATCCTCAAAATGTACATATTGATCATATTTCCCGCAAATTAACAAAATGTTTTTTTTGTTAACTTGTGGAAGGGCCTGACTAGGTTCGGTAATCTTCCAATATTCTATTAATTTATCATATGTTACACCATGATGTTCTAAATCCTCTTTGATAAATTTTCCTGGACTAGTATTCCATATTGAATAAGAAAGTTTGTTGGCATAAAATATAGAAGCTAAGATATCGATTTCACATTCAACGGTAGCAGTTAGATTTGTAATGAAACCACCCAAGCTAATACCAATTAAGATCACAGGCCCTTTTTTGTTTGTCTTAATCCAATGAATTAACGTGCGTAAATCAACTACAGCTTGCTTGGTTGATTTAATTGTCCTTTCAATATTGGCACTTACCATATATTCTCCACTATAATGTGATCCTATAGGTTCTCTATCAAAATGATAAGGAAGAGTAAAGTAATACATATTCCATCCCAATTTTAAAATATCTTTGTGAAAGATTTTTTTAACACGTTCGTTTGTTTCCATACGCCATCCGTGTACAAAAATGACATTTGGTACATCCTCATTTCTATTTAAAAATATCTCCCCGGTTACTACATCGTTAGATGAATCGCCAGACTCAATTAAGCTTTGATATTTAAATTTTCCATTTCTATAATCAGTCTCTTCCGAACAATTCAATTCAAAAATAATATCAGTTTGATGAGATTCATAAAATTTCTCCCTCTCATCCAAATTCTCTCTTCTGGTAGGAAGAGTTGAATATTGAAACTTTTTACTACGTTTTTTATGTAGATCATATAAGGCATATGTTTCTATGATTTTTGACAAAAACAAACTAATATCCTCCAAACTTTAAGTAATATGTTAAAATATGCTAAAATAAAACTTTATAGATTATACCATGAATATTAAAATTTGGAAATCGATTTTTAGTTGTGGATTTAAATTGAAAGTAATACCAGTTTTTAATGCGTATTATGAAGAAGTTCATCATGAGTGAATATAGCTGAAAGAGGATATTGTTCAGTCTTTCGGTTATTAAAAGAGAAAATGGTTAAAACTTTTATCATTTTAGCCAAGAAGACTCTTTCCTCAAGGAACGCGAAGTGAGTAGGTGGGAGGTGAATTGGCTTCAAACAAGGGATGGCAGAAAGCCATCTTAATTGTTCGACATACATAAAGTGTTACTTCACTATCAATCGAATGTATGTTCTGTATATAATAGTCATATAACGAAATGGAGGTGAATCAAATGATAATTAATAAAGCCTATAAGTTTCGTATCTATTCAAATCAAGCACAAGCAATTCTAATTAACAAAACGATAGGTTGTTCTCGCTTTGTATTCAATCATTTCCTATCCCTATGGGATCACGCATATAAAGACACTGGGAAAGGTTTAACATATGGTACATGCTCTGCCAAACTTCCTGCCATGAAGAAAGAGTTTGTTTGGCTAAAAGAAGTGGATAGTATTGCGATTCAGTCGTCTGTTCGCAACCTTGCGGATGCTTATACACGCTTTTTCAAAAAACAAAACAGCGCACCGCGCTTTAAATCTAAGAAGA